>DAOQAO010000001.1:0-22335 GCA_035354095.1 bacterium
AGCCGACGCTTAGTCGAGCAGGCGAGCTATTTAAAAATTTCTTCTCTAAAAAAACTACTTGATAATCTAACTAGATTTGATTGGTCCAGTAAACGCAGCCGTGGTAATTTACTATCTCTATTTGCTTTAATGTTAATTACTCACGCTAACCAAAAAAATTAATTATTTTCTCAGTGGAACAATAATATATTGATATTCATCATTGCCTGGCAAATTAATTTGGCAAGCAGCAATATCATCAATCATTTTAAACGCAATTTGACCGTTCGGTAGGACATTAAGACAATCTAAAATATAGCGATAATTCAAACGGATATTATTATTTTGTCCATCAACCTTAGCTGGAACTTCAGCTTGTTGGCTACCAACTTGGCCAGCCACTGCTTCAATTGTTATTTTTTGTTGAACACTATCAATCGCCAAATCAATCGCATTAGTTGCATTACTGGTAAAAATTGAAGCCATTTTTATAGCTCTCATAAAATCAGACCGTTCGATAATGGTCTCTGTTTTAAAATTAATTGGCATAACTTGTTCATAATCAGGGTAGCGACCTTCAATTAGGCGTGAAACCAATTCAACATCTTGATAAACAAACAAAATCTGATTATCTGATAAATACATTTTTAGCTGATCAGCTCCTTCGGTTAAATCATCGGCAGTAGTACTAATTATTCTTAAAACCTCTTGCATTGTTTTAAACGGAATAATTATTTTTAAACCATCTGGACCAATTTTTCCTGAATCAAGTTTAAAACCAATTTCTGATTTAGCTAAACGAAAGCTATCAGTTGCTACTAGGTTAATTTTTTTATCTTTGATATCAAAAAGTATACCAGTTAGTTCAGCTCGATTATCTCCAGGATTAATAGCAAAAAGAACCTGACTTAAGGCTTCTTTTAATTCTCCAACTGTTAAATCAAAAGCTATTTTCTTATCAACTTGAGGAATTATTGGAAAATCTTGAGCCTCTTGGCCCTTTATAGTTGTTTGATAATTTTGGCAACTAATTTTTAAATTATTATCACTGAGTTGAATATCTACTTTTTCATTAGGCAGTAACGCAACATACTCGCTAAGAACTCTAGCATCAACGGTGATACTACCATCTTTATCAGCTTTACCACGGATCTGTTTAGTTATACCAATTTCTAAATTGGTTGCCGCTAAATTAATTAACCCATCTTTAATATTTAATAAAATATTATTAAGAATTGGCATGTTAGCATTTTTTCCAGCTACATGACTAACTGTGGCTAAGCCCTGATGAAGATTCTTTTGCAAGATTGTGAGTTTCATATCTTATTAATATATAATATATAAATAAAGTAATAATAATATAGACTGGGTATAAGTTGATAACTATTTTTTGTTTGATTCTTTAGTTAAAATTTTTGGTGGCTGGCTGTGGGTTAAGCGGTTAATATTTTTTGAATAACTGGTGGATAAAAGTGTATACATTTTTTACTCTGTGGATATCATTTGTTTTTCAACAGGTTATTAACAGGTTATCAATAGGTTGAAGTGATGGATTGACTGATCTGATCAATATCTTGTTTTAACTTGTTATCGGATATTAAATCTTTTTCAATTTTAGTACAAGCATGCATAGCAGTGGTGTGATCACGGCCGCCCATCTCTTGGCCAATCGAAGGAAAAGAGGCATTAACTTTGATGCGTAAAAGATACATAGCAATTTGTCTTGGACCAACTAATTCTCGTTTGCGACTGGATCCGAGTAGATCACTAACATTAATATTATAAAAATTAGCTACGGCTTCAATAATTTTTTGTGGAGTAGAAAGATTATTGGCTTGAATTGAAGCAAAAAAATCTTTTAAAACCTGTTGAACAATCATCAAGCTCGGCTCTTGATTGTGGAACTGACAAAAACCCATAATTCTATTCAGAGCTCCTTCTAATTCACGGACATTATTATTAATATTGGTGGCGATATACTCTAAAATTTCCCGATCTAGTGAAAATTGTTTTTGCTGACACTTGGTATTTAAAATAGCAATTCTAGTTTCCAAATCAGGCTGGCTAATGTCGGCCACCATACCCCATTCAAAACGAGTGATTAATCTAGCTTCAACAGCTTTCATACTCCGTGGTGGACGATCAGAAGTAATAACAATTTGTTTATTGGCGCGATGTAACTGATCAAAAGTATGAAAAAATTCTTGTTGAGTGCCGTCTTTACCAGCCATAAATTGGATATCATCAACTAAAAGTAAATCGACATTGCGGTAGAGACTTTTAAAAGAATTGGCTTGGCCGTGATAAACGGCTTCAACATAATCATTAGTAAATTTTTCCGAGGTTACATATAAAACTTTTTTTCCGGCTTTAATTAATTCATGGCCAATGGCTTGTAATAAATGGGTTTTACCCAAACCAACTCCGCCATAAATAAAAAGAGGGTTATAGGTTTCGCCAGGTTTGCGGACAGCAGCCCAACAAGCGGCATGAGCAAGCTCATTATGTTTACCGACAATAAAAGAATCAAAATTATAACGAGGATTAAGACCAGCCGAAAGACAAGCCTGGTTATAAGCCGAATCAATTGGTTTTTCTTTTTTGGTTTCAGTAGCTATTTTTTCTGATGATTCGCTTTTTTCTACTGGGCCGCTTTCTAAAAAAGACTGACTGGCTTGGTTTTCTTGTGGCTTTAATTTAATAATGTATTTAATTTCTTTTGGTTTGTTGCCAGTAATTTTATGAAAAATCTGTGAGATCTCTTTACTAAATTTATTTTCAAACCAAGCTCTAGTAAAACCATTAGGAACACCAATCGTTAAAGTTTCATCCTCATAATTGTGGATAAAAGAACTTTTAAACCAAGTGGTAAAGTTGGCTTTGGACATAGTCAGTTCGGCTTCGCCAAGAATTGCTTGCCAAATTTGTTTTAGCGAGGGTTGTTCCATAAGGGGAGTTAGTTAACAATAGTATTTTTATTATAACAGGCTGAGTTTTTTCAGCAACCCAAAGAAAAGTTAATAACTTTGTTGATAACTTGTGGATAAAATTAGTAATTAGCTATTGACCAAAGGCAAGATTGCTGTTATGCTAGCAGCTAGACTGGAACAGCTAGAGGTTAAGTCTTTTTAATTTTCTGAAAATATGCCAAAACGGACTTATCAGCCAAATAATCGGCGGGCCAAGAAAAAGCACGGTTTTTTAAAACGAATGCTAACTAAAAATGGCCGTAATGTTTTACGCCGCCGCCGCAATAAGGGGCGCAAAAAATTAACCAAATAAAAGTTTGGTTAATTTTTTTATATGCTTAAAAAAAATAACCGCCTAACTAAAAAGAAAGATTTTGATCGTTTGTTCCAATTAGAACAAGCTAAATATTATGGTAATGTTTTGGGGGTAAGAATAGCCAAAAATCAATTAAAATATAATCGCTTTGGTATAATAATTAGTAAAAAATTATGCCGTTTGGCTGTTGGCCGAAACCGCGTTCGCAGGCAGATTTCCTCATTAATTAGACAAGATTTAGATAAATTACAACCAGGTTTTGATGTTGTAATTCTTATTATTGATAAGCAAACTAAAAATAATCGACAATTTTTTCAAAAAGAATTACAAGAGGCTTGGAAAAGATTGAAAATCATAGTATGATTATTGAAGTAATGGATAATTTTTTAGTGTTTTTAGCGATAAAGGTTATAAAGCTTTATCAAAAAACACTATCACCCGATCATAGTTGGTTAAAGACAAAATTTCCTCATGGTTATTGTCGTTTTAAACCAACTTGTTCTGAATATTCAATTGCTGCTTTTAAAAAATATGGCTTCTTGAAAGGAAGCTTGTTAACAATCGGCCGCATTTTAAGATGCAATCCCTGGTCTCGCGGCGGCTGGGACCCTTTACGCTAACTTTAAAATATGAGCTCACTTTTTACTGTAATTTTTTATCAACCAATTTTAAACTTGTTGGTTTTTCTTTATAATATTATACCTGGCCATGATATTGGCTTAGTAATTATTGCTTTGACAGTTTTGGTTAAAATGATTCTATGGCCTTTATCACAAAAGGCTTTACATTCACAGCAATCAATCAACAAGCTGCAACCCAAGATAAAAGAAATTCAAGAGAAATATAAAGATAATAAAGAAGAGCAGGGTAAAGCCTTGATGGATTTGTATCGTCAAGAAAATATTAATCCAGCTTCTTCATGTCTGCCATTATTAATTCAATTGCCTTTTTTGTGGGCAGTCTTTCGTGTTTTCCGTAATGGTTTAACCAATGGTTCACTAGCTTTGGTTTATCCATTTATAACTAAACCAGAATTGCTGGCGACGGTTTCTTTTGGTATAATAGATTTAGCTAAGCCTAATATAATTTTAGCAATTTTGACTGGTGTCGCTCAGTATTTCCAAGCCAAAACAGCTACTAAACAAGCTCCAGCTAATAACGGCGGACAGGCTGGTGAAATTGCGGCCATGATGAATAAGCAAATGCTGTATGTTATGCCAGTAATGACAGCCGTAATTTGTTGGACATTGCCTAGCGGATTAGCTCTGTATTGGTGTTTGTCTAGTGTTTTGACTATTTTACAACAGCTTTATTGGTTTAATAAAAATAATTCAAACTAAATAATTATATGATCTTATATCGTAATATTATCCAACAAGCTTGGCGTAATACTATTAAAAATTATTGGTTATGGATTTTTGGTTTATTTGCAGCATTGCTGACCAATGTCAATCAATATAATGATCTATTTAGCTCACTAGATGGTACCAGGGGTTGGCTAGTTATTTGGCGAAGTTTAGTCGGCTTTTGGAATACTTTTAGCTTATTTATCCGTTCAGCTTTTAGCAGTCCGGCACTATTTTTTGTGGCACTTGCTTTGGTTGCGGTTGCAGTTGCCGCAATTATTTTGGCTGTTAGTAGTCAGATAGCTTTAGTTAAACAAACCCAGAGTTGTTTAAAAAATAATAAACAAGAAATTGTTAAAACGAGTTTTTGGCAACAGTTAAAAGCTAATAAAAAATTATTTTGGCCAACAACTGGTTTGGTTTTAACGGTGAAATTAGTTTTATTGTTGTGTTTATTAATCGCTAGCTTATTGATGTCAGCAATTTATGCTATTCATCAACCAATTATTGGGGCATTTTTATATACATTGGTGTCTTTAGTTTTACTAGCTGGTATTTGGTTAATTGCTATCTGGGCTAAATATTGGTTATTGATTTTGCTTTCAAATAAAAAAATTAGTTTACTGGATTCAGCTGTTGAAGCTTTTGTAGCTTTAAAACAAAATATTGTGGCTAGTTTAGAAATGTCAATTATAGTTATTCTAATCAATGTACTAGCCTATCTAGCCTGGGTATTTGTTATTTATTTGTTAGCGATTCCCTTTGCTCTAGTTGGTTTATTATTGATTAAATATTTAGCTTTTAGTGAAATTGTTTTAGCGATTGCTGTAAAATTGTTCCTGGTGGTTAGTTTGATTTTACTGGTTGGTTTAATGACGGTTTTTGAAACTAGTCTCTGGCTGACTTTCTTAGAAAATTTATCGAGCAAAAATATTATTAGTAAAGTCCGGCGAATTTTTAAGAGAAATTAGTTTTCAAAAGAGACCCGCTTTTTAGCGGGTTTTCGTTATCTTTAAGGTTGACGATAACGAAATTATATTGTAAGGTAAGTTAGAAATTAAGTTTATTTTTGGCTGAGCTTTCAGAGCCGGCTTTTGATTTATATTATGAATGTTACAGAACTAGCTCGACATTTACGCGTATCACCTCAAGAATTAAGAGATACTTTGCCTAAAATCGGTTTTGATATTGGGCAGAGAGCTATTAAAATTGACCAAAGATTAGCTCAAAGAATTATCAAAGAATGGCCGAGATTGGTTCGTGAATTAAAGAATCGTGAAGAAAAAGAACGCCGCCAAGAAGAAGCCATCGCTGCCGCCCGAGCTGAAAAGAGAACCGCTAAAATTGGAGCCGTTGTTACTATAAAAGACTTGGCTAGTGCCTTTAATCTACCAGTTAATCGGATTTTAGCTGAATTAATGAAGAATGGTATTTTTGCTTCGCTTAATGAAAAAATTGATGCTGACACTGCCTCAATTATTGGTAGCGAACTTGGAATTGAAGTTGTTGTTGACAATGAGGAGAGTAATAACGAAGTCGATATTTTAGAAGATATAAAAAAAGAACAAGCCAATCAAGATGGCCTAGAGGTTAGATCACCAATTATTGTAGTTATGGGTCATGTCGATCATGGTAAAACCAAACTTTTAGACGCTATTCGAACCACCGATGTTGTTGCTACTGAAGCCGGTGGAATTACTCAGCATATTGGGGCTTATCAGATTACTCGTAAAGATAAGAAGGTTACTTTTATTGACACTCCTGGTCATGAAGCTTTTACCGCTATGCGTAAACGAGGAGCCAAGGTGGCTGATTTGGCAATCTTAGTAGTAGCCGCTGACGACGGTATCAAGCCACAGACCATTGAAGCCTATCGTATTATTGAGGAAGCTAAAATTCCTTTTGTTATTGCGGTTAATAAAATTGATAAACCAGAAGCTAATTTGGAAAAAGTAAAACAAGAATTAGCCAGTCAACTTAATTTGTTGGCTGAAGACTGGGGAGGCAAGGTAGTTATTTGTCCGATTTCAGCTAAAAATGGCACGGGTATTGAAGATTTGTTGGACACTATTTTACTTTTAGCTGATATTGAGGAAAATAATCGATTAGCCAATCCAAAAACTGATGCTGTTGGTACAATTATTGAATCTCATGTTGATAAAAGCGAGGGACCAGTGGCCACTGTTTTGGTTCAAAATGGCACTTTGCGGATTGGTGATGATTTGATTTGTAATGATCAATATTATGGCCATGTTAGAGCTTTAAAAAATTATCGAGGCCTAAGTATTGAGGAAGCTGGACCATCAACTCCAGTTAAAATTATTGGTCTCAAGGCTACTCCAGAAATTGGTGATGTAGTCAAAGTTGGCCAAGCTGACCGCAGTAACAAGGTTAAGACTATTGCCAAAGGTCAAAATCAAGCCATAACTAGAATCCAAGATGGTAATTCATTTACTGGTCAAACCATTAATTTGATTATTAAGACTGATGTTTTTGGTAGTGGCGAAGCCATTGAGGAATCTTTGTTAAAATTAAATAATGAAGAAGTAGCAGTTCGTATTATTCATCGCAGTCTTGGTAATATTGCTGAAGGTGATATTACTCGAGCAGAAGCTAACCAAGCTAAAGTTATTGGTTTTAATGTTAAAACCACTGCTCAGGTTGAAGATTTGGCTCGTGAAAAAAATGTTACTATTGAAAAATATCAAATTATTTACGATTTAATTGACGATATTCGCAAGGAAATGCAAAGTTTGATGAAGCCAGAAATCAGACGAACTGACTTGGGACGCGTTAAATTATTAGCAGTCTTTAAGCAAGAAGGAGCAGAGCAGATAGTTGGGGGAAGAGTTTTAGACGGCTCTATCCAATCAGATTGCCTATTTGAACTAATTCGTGAAAAAGAAAATGTCGGTGAAGGCAAACTTATTAAACTGCAATCAGGTAAATTGGATGTTAAAGAAGTTCAAGAAAATCAAGAATGTGGCCTGCAAATTAATTCAGATGATGTCCTAATGGTTGGTGATATTTTGAAAGTCTACCGAGAAGACAAGATTTTTAAGAAAATGTAGCTATGGAGAGCAATAAGAGAGCTAATGAACTAATGAGAGAAAAGGTAGCCTTTTTAGTTAATAAATTGGTTGAATTTCCTAATGGTTTAATAACCATTGCCTATGTTGATTTAAGTAGTGAAGGTCAAAATGCCGAAATTGGTGTGTCGGTTTTACCGACTAATTTACGCGGCACAGCTTTGCGTCAATTGAGAAAATTTTCTTCAACCATAGCTCGGACATCATCCAAACAATGTCGCCTATCAAGGGTGCCGAGAATTGTTTGGCAAATCGATGATACTGAAGAAAGAGCAGCTCACTTGGATAGATTGATTCAAGGTTTGAATTAAACTATGGATAGGGAAAAGGCGGTCGCAGCTTGGCAAACTTTAACTCAGGCTGCTAGCTGGCTGATCATACCTCATTATAATCCGGACGGTGATGCAATCTCGTCGGTTAATATTTTTTTAGAATTAGCGGCTTATTTAAATAAGCCAGCTGTTGCTTATTGTGCCGATTTACCAAGTGCAACTTTTAATTTTTTAGCGGGTAGTCAGAAAATAACCAATCAATTATCAAAAGAACAATTTGATAATTTTTCAGCCATTATCGTTGTTGATTGTGGTAGTGTTAGTCGAACAAAAATACAAGATTGGTTACTTAATAGACAACCAGAACAAAAAGTCGTCGAGTTTGACCATCATGAAATGCAAGATGATTATGCTGATGTTTCTTTTAAGGAAAATCAAGCCGCGGCCACTGTAGAAATTATTTATGATTTTTTAATCGCTAATAATTTAAACATTAATACCGAAATTGCTAAATCAATTTTAACTGGTTTAGTAACCGATACTGGTAATTTTTTGTATTCTAATACTACCAATAAAACTACCGAAATTGCTGCCAGAATGATGTTATCTGGTGCTCGTTTGCCTAAAATTATTAGTCAGACATTGGCTAGTAAAAATTTAGCAGTGATGCGACTTTGGGGAAAAATTTTGAGTTGTCTTAAGATTAATCCTAAATATTTGGTAGCCGTAGCCATCATTAGACAGACTGATATGGTGGAATTTGGTTTGAATATGGATGATCTGTCTGGTTTAATTGGCTTAATCAATAGTTTGCAAGGAATTAATGGTAGTTTACTGTTGGTTGAAGCCGAAGACGGAACTTTAAAAGGTAGCCTAAGGACCAATCAACAAGATGTCGATATTTCGATTTTGGCTAGCTTTTTGGGCGGCGGCGGTCATCGTAAAGCCTCCGGTTTTAGCCTACCTGGGCAGATTATTGATAATCAAGGCGAGCTAGCAATAATTTAGCGCTAGACTTTTCTTGTTTTTATCAGCTATAATTAACTGGTAATTAAATAGTTTAATTAACTATATGGAAAAAATTTTTAAGGCAATCCGCCATAAAATCAGCCAAGTTGCTTTAAGCTTGATGATTGTTGGTCTATTGCTGTTAGCCTTGAGTTTCTTAACTGTTTGGACAGAATTTATGGCTAAGTTAATCCTTGGGGTAGTTATTTTACTGCTAGCCTACGCCTTTCTATCAACTGCTTTTCGGTTGTGGAAGATTAATCAGGAAATTAATAATTTTTGGAAAATAAAGAAATAAATTTATGTTTAACAAACAGGGTTGGCCGACTTGGGCTCGGCTTTTAGTGGTTGTTGCTACTTTAGTAATTATCGTTGCTGGATGGTGGTTGGTTGTTGGCCGTCAGCCAAAAAACATGGATCAATTGGGCTATGACAGCTTGTATCATTATCGCAATGAAGATTTAAAATTTAAATTAGATTTGCCAGAACAGTTTATTTATTATCAAACTGAAAGAACCAATTCAACTGATTATCAGGAAATAAAGTTCTATGTGCCAACGAGTGATCCTGAATACACTGCATCTACTCCACCAAGTTATGCTAAGCCAATTGTTATTAGGGCTTATAATGAAGAAGCTTGGAACAAATTGAGTGACGGTGATGAAAACAAGAAAGAATTTACCAAAGCAGCTAATCATGATGGCAAGGTTTATTTAATTAGTTTTTGGGAAAAACAGCCAAATGATTGGAAAGACAAATGGACTGATGCTATGAAAGAAAGCATTGCCAAATCCCTACAGTAAATTATAGAAATAAAAAGACAGGCGCTAACCAGCAGCCTGTTTTTTTCTGTTCAAGAAAGGGTTTTTACCTTATAATTAAAGAATGAACCAAGAAAAAGAAAAATTAACGATTATTGATGGCAACGCGGTTATTTACCGGGCTTTTTATGCTGTTCAATCCGAGCTGTCTTATAATGGACAGCCGACTAATGCGGTTTATGGTTTTTTCAGTATTTTGTTTAAGGTCATCAATGAATTAACGCCTGATTATTTAATAGTGGCTCTAGATCGGCCTGAGCCGACTTTTCGTCATGAACTGTCAGTTAATTACAAAGCACAAAGAATCAAGCAACCAGACGAATTATATAGCCAAATTCCGATTATCAAGGAGCTATTAAAACAAATGTCAGTCCCGGTTTTAGAAAAAGCTGGTTACGAGGCTGATGATATTATTGGAACGGTAGTTACTTCATTGCCACAGCTAGATAATTATATTATTACTGGTGACAAAGATAGTTTTCAATTAGTTAATGATTCTACCAGAGTTTATTGGTTGCAGCAAGGCTTACAAAAAACAGTTATTTTAGATAAAGCCGGAGTTGAGACGGTTCTTAGTTTAAGACCGGATCAAGTGGTTGACTACAAGAGTTTACGAGGTGATCCAAGTGATAATATCCCTGGTGTTCCTGGAATTGGCGATAAAACAGCCGTTGAATTATTAAAATCATTTGACCGGTTGGATGCTTTGCAAGAAGTAATTAGTAATAACATTGAAGACGATCGTCTAAAGCCTCGTTGGCGTAAACTAATTGCTGAAAATCAGGCTAGCTTAGATATGAGCCAGAAATTAGCCCAGATAAAATGTGATGTGCCAATTGTTTTTTCTTTACCAGAAGCTAAAGTTGGTGACTTTAGCAATCCAGCCATTAAACAGGCTTTTTTAAATTGGGAACTCAGGAGTCTTATCCCTCGTCTAGAAAGATTGGGAGGCAGTAAAATAAAGTCAGCCGAAAATAAAGTAATCGATATAGCAGTAGAGAAATTGCCAGTTTTAGAGATTAAGACAGTTGAGCAATCAAGCAAAGCCGCGGCTGAATTTTCTGGTGAAGAAATTTCAGTGATGCCAATTATCGAAGACAATAAAACGGTTGGCTTAGCTTTAGCTAACTCGGGTAAAATCATAAAATTAATAATTGAACAGCAAGCCCAACAAGATTTATTTAGCCAAGACAAACAAATCAGCCAGGAGATTATTGAGCCTTGGAGAGAGATACTAACCAATCGTCAAATCAAGAAAATTACTTTTCAAGCTAAAGAGATAATTAAATTGTTAGCTAAATATAAAATAAAGTTTGAAGGACTGTCTGGTGATTTATTTATTGCTGACTATCTTATCAACCCTGGCTCTAAACAGGGGAAGGCAATAGAAACGGCTGAAGATATTGGTCAGCTAACTGAACTTCATGAGCAAGCCTTGAAAAAAATAGAAGCCGACGACCTTTTAAAAATTTATTATCAAGTTGAACTGCCGCTAATTAGTGTTCTTGCCAAGATGGAAATCAGCGGTGCCAAAATTGATCAAGCTTTTCTTGGACAACTAGCTAGAGATTGGCAGGCAGAAATAGAAAAATTAACTAAAGAAATCTATCTGCAGTCTGGTGAAGAATTTAATATCAATTCACCAAAACAACTGCAAGTAATTTTATTTGAAAAATTAAATTTGAAAGTGAAAGGTCTAGGCAAGACTAAGAATGGACTATCAACTGATGCGGCTAATCTACAAAAATTAAAAGACCAACATAAAATTATTGGCCTATTATTAGAATACCGTGAAGTGGCCAAGCTTTTAAGTACTTATGCTCTAGCTTTGCCACGGCTAGCCGATAGCCGTGATAGTCGCCTTAGGGCAGCTTTCAATCAAGCGGTTACCTCAACCGGCCGGCTGTCTTCAAGTGATCCAAATTTGCAAAATATTCCAACGAGAACTGAGATGGGCAAAAAGCTAAGACAGGCTTTTGTAGCTGAAAAGGGCTGTCAATTAATAAGTTTTGATTACTCTCAAATAGAATTAAGAATCATGGCTAGTCTAGCCAATGAAGAAAGTATGATTGCTGACTTTTTGGCTGGTCGAGATATTCATTTGGCAACCGCGGCTAAAATTAATGGTGTATCTTTAGATCAAGTAACCAAAGGGCAACGGCGAGCAGCTAAGGCAGTTAATTTTGGTATTTTATATGGCCAAGGTCCACATGGCCTAGCTGAAGCAACTGGGCTTAGCTACGGGGAAGCTAAAGATTTTATTGATCAATATTTCGCTGTCTATCCTAAAATAAGCTTGTATATTGAAAGTTTGATAAGACAGGCTCGGGAAAATGGTTACGCGACAACTGTTTGGGGTCGTCGTCGTTATTTACCTGATTTAGGAAATATTAATCCTATCCTTAGGCGGGCGGCTGAAAGAATGGCCGTTAATTTACCGATTCAGGGAACAGCGGCTGATATTATGAAAGCAGCCATGATTAAGGTCAACAACTGGTTAATTAAAAATTTTGAAAATGATTCAGCTAAAATGATTTTACAGATTCATGATGAAATAATTATTGAGGCTGATAAAAAAGATATTGAAATCATTAAAGAAAATGTTCCACAATTGATGACCGAGGTTATTGATTTAGCTGTGCCATTGGCAGTCAGCAGCGATATTGGTGACAATTGGGCTGAACTATAAAAATATGATTAATTTTGATAAGTATCTAAATAAAAAGATAGCTGTCCTAGGAATTGGTGCTGAAAATGAAGCGCTGCTAGAATGGCTCAGTCGAAAAGATATCTCTTTAGAGATAGTTATTTATGATCGTCGAGAGGCTGAGCAGCTAGCTGACAAAGTTGCCAAAATTAATTCTTTGTCTGGCCAGTTAAAAATCACTTGGCGAGTTGGTGAAAAATCTCATGAGGGAATGAATTCTTGTAACTATCTTTGGCGTTCACCAGGTTGGCCGATTTTTTGTCCTCAGATTCAGGTGGCTATTAAATCAGGTAGCCAACTGGATAGTCCGATGAATTTATTTTTTGAAGCCTGCCCTAGTAAAAATATTATCGGCGTTACTGGCTCTAAAGGTAAGGGAACGACTAGTAGTTTAATTTACACAATGATTGACCAAGTTGGCTGGCCAGTCTTTCTTGGTGGAAATATTGGCATTGCCCCGTTTGCTTTTATTGATCTGGTTGATGAAGATAGTTGGGTTGTTTTGGAACTATCTAGTTTTCAATTGGAAGATTTGCGCTATAGTCCTAGGATTGCTGTAGTAACCAATCTATATGAAGAGCATTTAGCGCCAGCTGATCCGCTCAATCCAAATTATCACCAAAGTCGAGAAGACTATTGGCAAGCCAAACAAAATATTTTTATCAATCAAGAAACTAGTGATTTTTTAATTATCAATCAGAAGCTAGAAAATCAATTAGATACCAATCAAATTAATAGCCAGATTAGATTTTTCGGCAGTTCTAGCTGGGTAACTCCTTTGGTTGGTGAGCACAATAAAGAAAATATTGCCGCTGCTCAAGTAGTTGCTGAGATTATCGGCTTACCAGAGGATAAGACTAGACAAGCCGTGGCTGAATTTAAAGGTTTGGAGCATCGTTTAGAATTTGTGGCTGAAAAAAATGGTGTTCGCTACTATGACGATAGTTTTGCCACCAATCCAATTGCAACCGAGATAGCTTTAAAATCATTTGAGGCACCAATAATTTTATTTTTAGGCGGAGCAGATAAAGGCAATGATTTTAAGTCACTAGCTAAACTTATTACTACAAGGCCAGTTAAATTAATTATTTTATTTGATGGGCAAGCTTCACCCAGAATTAAGGCAGATTTAATTGAAGCTGGTTATCCGGAAGATAAAATAATACCAGCGGGGAGTATGGAATCAGCTATGGAAAGTGCTAAACAAAAAGCCGCCGATGGGGATATTGTCCTTTTATCGACGGCTTGTGCGAGCTTTGGTATCTTTAATAACTACAAAGAAAGAGGTAATTTATTTAAGCAAGCGGTTTAGGTCCAACTAGTTTTTCAAAAGCTTCTTTTTCAATTGTTTCTTCGGCGAGTAGTTTTTGGCTAATAGCATCTAGCTGATTTTTATGACTGCTGATAACTTTTTCAGCTAGAGCTTTGCCTTGCCCGATAAAGTTATCAATTTCTTCATCAATTAATTCGGCAATTTTTTCACTATAGTCTCGTTGTTCATGAATTTCACGACCAAGGAAAATCATTTCTTCTTTTTCACCAAAAGTTCTAGGACCCATTTTATCACTCATACCAAAATCAGTTACTAGTCGGCGAGCTAGTTGAGTGGCGCGGCGCAGGTCAGAAGTAGCTCCAGTAGTTACTTCGCCGTAGATTTTTTGCTCGGTTAAGAAACCGCCTAAAAGCACGGCAATTTCTTCAATAAATTCTTGCTTAGACTGCATATGCTTATCGCGATCTGGTAGTTTTAAGGTATAACCACCAGCCCGACCACGAGAAATAATCGATATTTTATGGACTGGATCAGCGTGCGGCAGAAAGTGAGCCACTAGAGCATGCCCAGCTTCGTGGTAGGCAGTAATTTCTTTTTCTTTATCATTTAAGATACGGCTGCGGCGTTCAGGCCCAAGCATAACCTTTTCAATACTCATGAGCATATCATCATTTTCGATGATTTTTTTGTTCTTGGTAGCGGCTAAAATGGCAGCTTCATTTAAAACATTAGCTAGGTCAGCCCCACTAAAACCAGGGGTTCTTTGAGCCACTAATTTTAAATTGGCATCTTTAGCTAATGGTTTATTATTGGCGTGAATTTTTAAGATAGCTTCACGGTCCTTGAGATCAGGTTCATCTAGGGCAACTTGGCGATCAAAACGGCCAGGGCGAAGTAGAGCCGGGTCTAAAACATCAGGACGATTGGTGGCAGCCATAACAATAATATTGGTACCAACTTCGAAACCGTCCATTTCCACTAAAATTTGATTGAGAGTTTGTTCTCGTTCATCATGAGAACCGCCAAGTCCAGCACCACGACGACGACCGACAGCGTCAATTTCATCGATAAAAATGATACAAGGGGCACTCTTTTTAGCTTTTTTAAAGAGATCCCGAACACGAGAAGCACCAACACCAACAAACATTTCAACGAATTCTGAACCAGATAGGCTGAAAAAAGGAACATTGGCTTCACCGGCCACTGCTCGGGCCAGTAGGGTTTTACCAGTTCCTGGGCTACCTAAAAGCAAAACACCTTTTGGTATTTTGGCACCAAGGTCAGTAAATTTCTTTGGTTGGCGTAAGAATTGGACAACTTCTTTTAATTCTTCTTTAGCTTCTTTAACACCAGCGACATCACGAAAAGTAATTTTATTTTTTTTGCGGTCAATTTCTTGGGCAGTGGTTTGACCAAAGCTGATAGCTCGATTGTTAGCTCCCTGAGCCGAGCGCATGATGAAATAGAAGAGGATAATACAGACTAGGATTGGCAAGAAAAAGGGTAGAATTATGGAAAAAAGAATATTATCTGAAGAATCAGGCTTTACTTCAATTTTGACAGCTGACATTTTAGCAGCATCGACATTAAAATTGCGGAGCAGCTGGCTTAAACTTTCGCCAGACTCTTTACTGGCTTTTTGTTGACGACCATCCTTTAGTCTGATAGCCAAATCAGTGCCGTCGACATTAATAGCCGAAACCTGATCGCTATTAACTTCCTGGACTAAGCTTTCTAGGCCAATTTTCTCTATTTTAGAAGATCTACCTTGATATAAGCTAAATAGATAACTAATAGATAAAAAGATGATTAAGACGAGAAAAAAGTTTTTCAGTAAATTTTTCATAAGAAAATAATAGTTTAGTTATTTCAGTATAGCCTAATAAATAGGATTTTGACAATAATAAAACCGCCTTAAGCGGCGGCTTTATTATTATTTTACTGAAAAGATTATTCAGCTTTTTCTTCGTCTTTTTTAACTGTCTTCTTGGCAGCCGCCTTTTTTGGCTTAGCTTCAGTTTCAGTAGCCTCTTCAGTAATTTCCTCAGCAGCTTCCTTTTTAGTTTCTTTTTTGGCAGCTGCTTTCTTTGGTTTAGCTTCAGTTTCAGTGGCTTCAGCAGTTTCCTCACTAGCTTCTTTCTTAGCCTTCTTAACAATATTGGCTAAGCCCAAGCGGTGATTTTCTGGTTCTAGAGAGATGATAGTAAACTCGGCCTTAGTATTAGGAGCATAAGCATCAGTAATCTTTTGGCCAGGTTTTAGTGACAATTGGCTGATGTGAGCCAGTCCATGGATATCATTATCTAATTCGATAAATAGACCAAATGGGTTAACTTTCAAGATTAAGCCAGTAACTTTTTGGTTAACGGCATATTTCTTGGCAACATTCTTCCAAGGATCATCGATCAATTTCTTAGCCGATAAGAAAATCTTGGAACCATCAATAGAAATAATTTCAGCTTTGATAGTATCGCCAATCTTATAAAGTTCATTGATATCATCAATTCTCTGCCAAGCTAATTCACTTATGTGGATTAAGCCTTCCAAATTATTGTCGAAATTGATAAACAAGCCAAAACCGGTGATAGCAGTAATACTGCCTTCGACAACGCTGCCGACTTGATAACGAGAAATAATATCTTTCTGTTTATCTTGCCAAGCATCTTTTTCGCTGACAATTAACTTCTTGTCGTCTTCGTCTAAAGTCATGACGCGGACTTCCATTTCGGTATTGATCAAGGTCTTTAATTTTTCTAAAATCTTGGTCTTGTCACCACCGCTAACACGAGGATAATTTTCTGGAGCTAATTGTGAAACAGGCAAGAAACCAGTAACTTGACCGTGAACAACGATTAAACCACCCTTGTTAGCATCAAGAACCTTAACTTTAATATTGTCTTTCTTGGCATAAGCATCTTGTAAATTTTGCCAAGCTTTTTGTTCACCAGCATGACGGAAAGAAAGTTCTAAATCGCCATTTTCATTATCAGTATCGATAACAGTGGCTTCAATTTCAGAACCGGCTGGTAATTTAGCATATTCAGCAGCATCAAAATAAAGTTCGCGGCCACGAATAATACCAGTCATGACACCATCAATATCTAATTTAACTTCAGATTTTGAGGCAGTAATAATTTTGCCGACAATAGTATCGCCGACTTGAGGGATGGCAAAGCCATCTTTTTCTAGTAATTTGGCGAATTCGCTCAAATTGTTGTCTTGTGGATTCATAAAAAAATAACTAGGCAAAACACCTAGCTTAATAATTAACTTCCAAATAAAGATTTTTCCCTTTATTGGAGCCTTCTGGACACCTGCTACCAGAAGTTCGTTATAGGTGTGTAAGTATATTAGGCTATCTTTAGAAAAAAATCAAGCCCCTAATAAAGAGGGGTATATTTAAGTAGTTTTTGTTTAATATAAGCTATTTTTTATAATAAAGTGTGCTAAGTCTATTGACATATTTTGATAGCTGTGCTAATATAACAAGTCACCCTCCAATACTACCCATGCTTATTTAATTAATCAAAGCTAAATGCTCGAGGGTTTTTAAGCCACTAAATATGGATTATTCGCGGTGTAAGATCCGTCTTTTCAACAAAACACAAGCCAAACAAATCAGCTGGATTTTAACAGCTATTGTCGCTTTAGAGTTTTTGTTTTTCCCTATGCCAATTTTGGCTAGTCAGGGCGATGAGACAGATAGCAAACCAACATCTTCCTTGTCTTTGTCTTTCAGTTTAGAAACAAATAATATTATACCTCGCGACTTGGTCGGCGAACGCTGGTCACTTAGAATGCCGGAGGAAGAGATTGGAATTGAAGAAATCAAAAATGATGAATTTAGCGGACGAGTTGTCAGAACCAGTAAGCATGTAATGACAGCTTATAATTCCAATGTTTCGCAGTGTGATGCTTCTCCTTGTATTACTGCCAACGGTTTTAATGTCTGTAAACATGGCGGTGAGGATACTGTAGCGGCTAATGTGTTACCACTTGGTACTAAAATTAGAATTCCTGAATTATTTGGCGATCGTGTTTTTGTTGTCCGTGATCGTATGGCTAAAAAACATGCTAATCGTGTTGATATTTGGATGAAAGAATATCAATCAGCTAAAAAATTCGGTGTAAAATACGCGACTATTGAAGTTATTCAGTAATTTGTAAGCCGTTCTTTACATAAAGAAAACACCCCGTGATTTGCGGGGTGTTTTCTTTTAATCTTTCAAAACTATTTCTTTTTGGTAGTTTTAGCAGCTGGCTGAATAGCGTTAAGCTTTTTCTGGAGCCGTGATTTTTTGCGGCTGGCAGTATTCTTCTTGATGACGCCTTTTTTGGCTGCTTTGTCCAAGGTTTTGATGGTTTGTTTGACCATTTCCTGAGCTTCGGCAGTCTTGGCATCAATAGCGCGGCGGCTACCTTTTACCATTTTTTTGACTTCTTGGCGAACTTCCTCATTGCGAGTAGCTCGTCGATTGCCTTTTCGTAATTCTTTTTTGGCTGATTTTAGATTTGGCATAATTTGGATTAAAACCGAATAAATCGGAGTATGAGAGCAGTTATTAATCTAACATTAAAAACACTATTTGGCAAGGGTATTTATTTTTGGTTTTTTAATGATTAAATAAAAGCCAATAAAAATAAGGCCAAGACTAAGTATTTGTGGCCAGCGATAATTAGCGATTTGCCAAGTGTAGTCTTGACGGAAAAACTCCATAATCAAACGAATCAAACCATAACCAGAGAGATAACTGCCAAAAATTAAGGTTGGTCGGACATTTCGACGATTTAGCAAGTAAAGAATAATAGCTAAAACAAGACAGCCGAGTGATTCATATAAAAAAAGTGGCTGAAAATGAGTGGCAGTTATTTGATCAAGTGGCCGATAGACTAAATCAATTGGGATAGCCCAAGGATTGGTGCTTGGCTGACCAAAAAGCTCTTGATTAAAGAAATTGCCCCAGCGACCAATAGCTTGCCCTAGGGCGACGGCTGGTGCTAGCCGGGCTGTCCATTGCCAAAAGGACCAGTGTTTTTGACGGCAAGTGAAATAGAGGGCAATTAGGCCACCAATTAGGCCGCCATGAATAGCTAGGCCGCCTTCCCAGACCTTTAGAATAGACAGAGGGTTCGTGGCATAGTCAGTCCAGTGGATTAAAACATGGTAAAGTCTTGCACTAACTAAGCTGGTAATTACTAAATTAAAGATTAAATCAAGTAAATCTTGGCCAGAAACGGTTTTTCGGTTCAATTTCCATAGGACAAAACTGGCTATGGCCATAGCTAGCGCCATTAAAAAGCCATACCAGTAAAGCTGGAAGTGGCCAAAAGAGATAATGGTAGCCGGTAGTGGAGTATTTAACCAATACATATTACTATCGCTTCAATATAATATAAAATATAGCCCTATTATAATGCTTTTTAGGCAATAAAAAAAGCTAATCGTTGGGATTAGCTTAAAGGTATCTATTCTAGGCAGACTTTTATCTGTCGGCCTTCATTCTCGTTCTCTTTTGCCCACTGTTCTAGTAGGCTTTTGACAGACGAGGATGGGTTTTTTAAGCTCCAGATGTTGTACTCATCTAGAAAAATTTTAATACGGCGGGACTCGATGGGGTGATTTTCTGACCACTCCTTCGGGTTTTTTGCACTATAGAGATCGACAATTGCTTGTCCAATCTCCGGACAATTTTTGAAGTTTTCGAGAGAAAGGTCTTTGCTTATGACAATCTTGCTAGGGAAAGCGAGATTTGTTAAACCGTCAATTGAAATTATAAATAAAAACCCAATGATCATTAAAATTGGTACTGCTATTTTTTTTAATGCCTTCATTAATGCTTTCATTCTTTCCTCCTCGCGGCTACTTCTTGCCGCCTTTTTTAAATAACCAGCGTCCGACCCCATAAATTATCATCAGGGTAACGGCTAGATTAATTAATGGTTGTAAAGCTTCCAATAGATTATTGAAAGCGGTTTTAATAATTTCGGGATTGATCATCCCCACTAATATTAAAATGACAACCAATGTCCAGAGCACTCGCTGTGGACTTCCGAAAAAGAAATTAAACCATCGCATAATACCTCCTTATTTGATGGTTTTTGGATTGTTAAAGGTCACAACTACTTAGCTATATAGTAGCATAATATTTGATTTATGTCAAGAAGCGGTTAAAAAAACAGCACTCTTTCGAGTGCTGAGGGTAATTATGTTTTTTTGAGTACTTTTTCGGCTAAGGTTTTGATCCACTCAGCCTCGTCTTGGAAAATGGCGTTGATGCCATCAGGCACGCCGTTTTTAAATGGTTTCAAGTCTTCAAACTGTTCTACCTCTTTGGAGGTATACCAGTCTACTGATTCATGGTCTTGAATCAGTTTGATTTTACCAAAGAACTCTTCTGATTCGTCATCGGACATTTCAATGGCGAAGCAAAATTCACCTACTTGATGAATTTTTTCTGGGTATTTTTTTAGAAAGATCCTTACCCAATTATAGGCTTTAGTACCTGCTTCTTCTCGGAGTTCACGAGCGATTGCGTACCAGACATTTTTGTCAGTTTCCTCCATCTTTCCGCCAGGGAAAATTTGCATTCCTTGAAAGAAAGATTGGGGTTTGGGTGAGTTCGGGTCTTCATATTGAAGGGCCGCTCTTTTAGAAAGCAACACTTCGATATCATTGTTTTGATCGGCTAGTTTACAAAAAATCAGAGCAACATGTTGCTTTTGTGCCATGATAGGCCTCCTTTTATTTTGTTGTTGAAGAACAATTATTTAACCAAATAGAAGCACAATATCTTATTTATGTCAATAGTTATAAAAACAGCCACTGGGATTAGTGGCTGTTTTTGAGCTGAAGAATTGAGTAAAATTTATTTTTTCTTGGTCGGTTTTATTTTTCCTAGAGCCAAAGTAGTTTTGATAACAGTGTCAGGATTTAAAGAAATGCTATCAATGCCGCAAGTTACCAAAAATTGAGCAAAGTCAGGGAAGTCACTTGGGGCTTGGCCACAGATACCCACTTTAGTTTTAGTCTTTTTGCCAATTTCAATTAAGAATTGGATTAAAGATTTAACCGAAGGATTTTTTTCATTGGAAGCGCCAGCAATTTGAAGATTACCGGCATCGCGGTCAATGCCTAGGGCTAACTGGGTTAAGTCATTGGAACCAATCGAAAAGCCATCAAAAACTTTAGCAAAATCACGGGCTAAAATAATATTGGTAGGGATTTCAGCCATCACATAGACTTCTAGGCCATTTTTACCTTGTTTGAGGCCGTATTTAGCCATGGTTTTGATAACCAATTTGCCTTCTTCAACAGTGCGGCAGAAAGGAATCATGACTTTGAGGTTTTTAAGGCCAAATTCTTCGCGGACTTTTTTCAAGGCTAAACATTCTAAAGCAAAGGCTGGTTCAAATTTTGGATCATAATAACGGCTAGCCCCACGCCAACCAATCATTGGGTTAGATTCGACCGGTTCATAGTCTTTACCACCAATTAGGTTGGCATATTCGTTGGTCTTGAAATCAGATAGGCGAACAATAACATCTTTAGGGTAAAAAGCAGCGGCAATAGTGCCAACGCCCTGGGCTAATTTGTCAACAAAGAATTGCTTTTTATCAGTATAGCCGACAGTCAGTTGATTGATTTGCTTTTTCAATTTGGCGTCAGTTAATTTATGATAATTAATTAAAGCCATGGGGTGGATGCGGATGGAATTATTGATAATAAATTCTTCGCGAGCTAGACCAACACCTTCGTTTGGTAAAAATGAATTAGCAAAAGCAATATCAGGTGAGCCGATATTTAGCATAACCTTACAAGCTGGCTTGGCTAATTTTTGGATATCGGTCTTCTTGATAGAAAATGGTAGTTTGCCTTCATAAACAAAGCCAGCATCGCCTTCGGCACAGCTTACAGTAACAGCTTGGCCATTGGCTACTTTTTGGCTGCCGTCACCAGTGCCAACTACGCAAGGGATACCTAGCTCACGAGAGACAATGGCGGCATGACAGGTGCGGCCGCCTTTGTCAGTAACAATGGCTGAGGCAATTTTCATGATTGGTTCCCAATCAGGATCAGTCATTTCAGTAACCAAGACCTGGCCTGGTTTGAATTTGACAATATCTTTAACGCTCATGATGCGATTAACAATGCCAGTACCGATTTTATTACCAACGCTGCGGCCTTCAATTAAAACAGTACCTTTCTTTTTTAAACTATATTCTTCCAAGATATTATAATTGCGTTGGCTGTTGACGGTTTCTGGACGAGCTTGGACAATATAGAGTTTTTTATCATGACCATCCAAAGCCCATTCAATATCCATTGGTCGTTTGTAATGTTTTTCAATGGCCATACCCCATTTAGCCAAGGTTTTGACTTGGGTATCAGTAATTGAATATTTTTTTTGCTCAGCTGCGGGAACGGAAATATCTTTAACTGGATTTACAGCATTTTTGGCGGTGTTGTAAACCATTTTAATTCTTTTGTCACCCAAGGCTTTATCAATGATGGCTAGAGTTGGTTTGAAAATATAAAATTC
The DNA here is from genome assembly GCA_035354095.1 of bacterium. Classification (GTDB taxonomy): domain Bacteria; phylum Patescibacteriota; class Patescibacteriia; order Patescibacteriales; family Patescibacteriaceae; genus UBA1359. Next base: position 22,321 of record DAOQAO010000001.1, read on the forward strand.
ATCAGGACTAACTTT
>DAOQAO010000002.1:0-21310 GCA_035354095.1 bacterium
GAATTTGATCATTGCCAGTTGTTGGTTTAACCCAAGTTAGTTGATCGTCTTCTTTTAGTTTAATAGCAATCAAACCACTACGACGGACATTAGAGAAAGCATTGATGCTAACTTTTTTAACTAGACCACGACGAGTGGCAAAGAATAAATATTCTTTATTAGCCATCTTATCTAAAGGCAAAATAGCTGTTACCTGTTCACCGCTAGCTAATTGTAAGAAATTGACAATTGACTGACCTTTGGAAGTTCTCGAGGCAGCTGGTAGTTCATAAGCCTTGAGTTCGAAAACTCGACCCTGACTAGTAAAGAATAACAAATCACCATGAGTCATGGTAGCAAACAAGAATTGGACTGAATCTTCTTCTTTAGTAGTCAAACCAATAACACCTTTACCGCCACGACCTTGGACCTTGAAAGTATCGCTAGCTAATCGTTTAATATAACCATCACGAGTCATTACCACAACCGCTTCTTCATTAGGAATAAGATCTTCAATCTTAAAATTCTTAATACTCTGATCAATAACGGTTGTTCGGCGATCATCACCAAATTTGTCAGAAACTTCTTGACATTCTTGTTTAACAATTCCCAAAATCAAAGCACTCGAAGCTAAAATCTTTTCTAATTCCTCAATAATCTTACGCTTGTCATTGAGTTCAGTTTCAATCTTTAAAGTTTCTAGGTTAGCCAAAGTCTGCAGGCGCATTTCCAAAATAGCAATGGCCTGGCGTTCAGTTAGCTTGAATTTCTTAATCAAATTGATGCGAGCCTGTTCTTTATCTTTGGAGGCCTTGATAGTAGCAATAACTTCATCAATATGAGCTAAAGCAATCATCAAACCTTCTAAAATATGGGCTCTTTCCTTGGTTTTGGCTAAATCATAGGCAGTACGACGGCGAACAACTTCCTGGCGATGCTTGATAAATTCTTCTAAAATCGTCTTTAGATTTAAAACTCTAGGTTGAATACCATCAACCAGGGCCAGCATATTAACATGAAATGTCTCTTGCAATTGAGTCTGCTTATATAGAACATTCAAAATCTTTTTAGGATAGCTATCCTTTTTCAAATCCAAAACAACCCGAATACCATCTTTATCTGATTCATCACGCAAATCACGAATACCTTCGATCTTTTTATCTTTAACCAAGTCAGCAATCTTTTCTACTAAAGTGGCTTTATTGACTTGATAAGGAATCTCACTAATTACAATTTGGAAAGTATCTCGTTCGCTTTCAACAATTTCAGCTCGACCGCGCATCACAATACCGCCTTTACCAGTGGTATAAGCGCGCAAAATATCTTCATGATTGTAAATCAAGCCACCAGTTGGGAAATCAGGCCCTTTGATATACTGCATCAAGTCTTCAATGGTTGCCTCAGGATTATCTATTAAATGCAAAATAGCACCATTAACTTCTCTTAAGTTATGTGGCGGGATATTGGTAGCCATACCAACGGCAATACCCATACAACCATTAAGCAATAAGTTAGGAATTTTAGCTGGTAAAACAACTGGCTCTTTCTGAGATCCATCAAAGTTTGGCGCCATATCAACAGTATCTTTGTCCAAATCAAATAGCATTTCCTCAGAAATCGAGGCCAATTTGGCTTCAGTATAACGCATAGCTGCTGGACGATCGCCATCAATGGAACCGAAGTTACCTTGACCACGAACCAACATGTAGCGCATGGCAAAATCTTGGGCCATACGAGCCATAGAATCGTAAACAGCTGTATCGCCATGAGGGTGATATTTACCTAAAACTTCACCGACAACAGTAGCTGATTTACGAAATTTGCCGGTTGGCCTAAGACCAATATTCCACATCGCATACAAGATACGACGATGAACCGGCTTCATACCATCACGAACATCTGGCAAAGCACGAGAAACGATAACGCTCATGGCATAATCAAGATATGCTCGACGCATTTCTTCAACGATTGGCTGATTGAGAATCATCCCATAAGCCGTCATTTCTGGCCCCTGATCAGATTCTTCAACAACCTCATCTTGCTTATCAGCTTCTTCGCCGATAACTTCTTCCTCTTTTTTATCTTCCATAAACTTTATTTATCAGTTGACTCATTAGATAACTGTTCTAATTGTTGTCTTAAATTATCTAGCTTTAATTGATTTTCTTGACGCAGTTTTTCCATCTCGGCGGTAGTAGTGGCAATAGCGGTCGCTGTAGTTGTTACGGTAGTAGTACTAATCTTTTTAAATTCTTGACTATTTTTTTCAAATTCTTTTAAACTCTGGCTAACATCTTCTTTTATTTTTTGAATGTCTAGCAGTGGCTGCTGACTATCGTTAGCTCTATCTTCTGACATCGACATCTTTAGACTATAAAGCCAGCCTATTATTAGCAGCAACATAATGCTGCTAATACCAATTTTAGCAACTAAAAGACGCTTCTTTTGTGGCCACTCTTTCATAATTAGCTAACTGACAAAATAATTAGCTGAGTGTTTTCACTATCTAAATCACGACGGTTAACCTTTAAACGACTATCTTCAACCGGTGGTAAGCCAATGGCCTTAACAAAATCAGCTACTGGACCAAGTTCAAACTTAAGACCAGGCAAACTATAATGCATTGGAATAACCATCTTAGGGTCAATTTGATTGATGACATCAACTGCTTTTTTAGCGTCCAAAGTAACTTGGCCGCCAACTGGAACTAGTAAAATATCAGTACCGGCTAATCGCTCTAGTTGTTTTTCTTCGAGCAAAGTACCCAGATCACCTAAGTGAGTAACTACTAGTCCACCCATTTCTATTCGATAAATGACATTGCCACCTCGTTCACTGCCATGTTTTTCATCATGATGGCTATCAACACCATCAATAGCTACACCGCTAACTTCATATTCACCAGCCATGTCAATAATAAAAGGACTACCTCCAATTGCTTGAGAAAAATTATGATCTTCGTGCTGATGAGTAACTACAACAATATCAGCCGTTAAATTACTTGGCAATTTTAGCCCAGTATATTCTGGTTTAAATGGATCAATAATTACGGTAACATCTTTGCCGTCAATTTTTTCTTGCAACCGAAAACATGAATGACCTAGCCAACTGATAATCATAAAATTTTACTAAATACATAACTAAACCCGCATTACGGGCTAGCTTAAATGTAGCAAAAAATAGCTAGTCTGTCAAAGCAAAAAGCCGATTTTTACAAGATAAAATCAATTAATTTTGCCTAAATTGACAGATATTGCGAAAATCACAATAAGCACACAATTGATTTGGTTTGGCCGGGAATAAGCCTTGTCGAATGGCCGCTACTTCATCAGCTACTTCCTGTTGGATTTTTTCTAGTTCAGCTGGTTTGGCAGTAAAGCTAAGCTTGGTGCCATTATTCAAATAGTAGAAAGACATCTTGCCAACTTTCCAACCAAAAACATCCTCAACCGCTAATTGATAGAGCATCAGCTGACGCTTGGTTTGATAATCCAATTTTTCTTTTGGATTACCAGTTTTATAATCAACTATCTCAACTGTTCCATCAGCTAGTTGGTCAATACGGTCTATTGTCCCTCCTAGAGAAAATAAACTATTTTTCCAAACAAACTTTTTTTCCAAAGCTAAAACGGTTGGCCAACCATTGGTCTCAATCTCTTGCCAAGCTAGTTTCAAGCTCTGTAGACCTTGTAGACGGTATTTTTCTCTTTCTTCAGCTGAAGCATAACCATCATCACTCCAATTGCGTTTATAGGTTGCCAACAGTTCCTCCCAAGTCAATTTTTTAGCAGTGGTTGTTTGGCCAAAAAGATCAGTTGGCTGCTCAGTAATTAGACAAGGTAGCAACAGCTCATAAAAACAGCGGTGCATCAATCGGCCATAACTCATACTAGCTTTTTCTGGCACTGGAACATGCAAAATAAATGAAAACTTATACTGCAAAGGACAATGTCCATAAGCTTCAAATTGGCTAAAAGAAAATTTATCCACCGCCAAGTTCGGTGCTGGTATCATTTCTTCATCACTACTTGGTGCAGCCAAAGCTTCAACTTCACGAACCAATTCAAAAATTCTAGTTGAGTCTAGCCGACATTCAGCTGAATCATCAACTAAACTAAGCTCATTTAAGAAAATTGATGGCTTTTTATCGGCAGCGCCACCATAATCTTTAGCATAAGCTAAAATAAGTTTTTCTTTAGCTCTAGTGACAGCCACATAAAACAAACGGCGCTCTTCAGCTAAGTGGATATCACCTGTGCCGGCCGTCTCACTAATTAAACCATCAGGAACTGGCAGGCTGTCGCCGCGCCTAATAGTAGGAAATCTCTGACTAACCAAATCTGGCAAAATTACTTGCTTGAACTCCAAGCCTTTAGCTGAGTGGACAGTCATGATCTTAACGACATCATCATCTTCCATGGGCAAGCTCAAGCTACCGGTTTCACCAGCTTCCATTTCTAAATCAATTAGTTCCACAAAATCTTTCAAGCGTAAATCAGTGCCACTATTTTCAAATTCTTTTATCTTTTTATAAAGCTCATTTAAATAATGAAAAATCACCCAATCTTTTTCTTGATCAAGCCCGGCTAGGAGCCCGGAACGATAAACAAAGTCAACAAATAGAGAGCTCGCTTTTTGAGTAGTAGCTGTTTTTGATTGTTCACTAATTAATTTGAGTAATTTTATAATTGCTTCCCGACCATCAGTACTGAGCTTGGTGACAGCTAGGTGATTTTCTAAAGTTTCATAGAGTGACCAGGCTTTGCGCCGAGCTAAAGCATTGAGCTCAATCAAATCAGAAGCTTTGACCGCAAAAGCTCTAGAGCTTAAAACTCGATAAAGCGAAGCTGACTCGTGATAATTATCTAGTAGTTTAAAATAGGCCAAACAATCTAAAACAATCGGTTTATAATAAAGACCGCGCATTGACATAAACTGACAAGGAACATTTTGGCGACCAAGTTCATTGATAAACTTATCAGCTTCCCTGTTGGAGCGAATTAAAATAGCAAAATCAGACCACTTACTGTCTGGATTGTTGCATTGTTCTTGTTTAATATAGTCAACGATAGCGACAATTTCTTCTGATTCCCTGGCAAACGGCCAAACATCAACTTGGCCGGCCTGGCCATTCATAGCCTGTAGCTGCTTATTTAATTGTAGTTTGGCTTCTAGACGATCAGGATTATTATTTTGAATTGATTTATAAGCACAGTCCAAAATATCTTGGCCAGAACGATAATTTTCAGTCAAAACAACCTCAACGGCTTCAGGATAATCATCTTTAAATTGCAAAATGTTAGCTAGAGAAGCGCCACGAAATTTATAGATACTTTGATCATCATCACCAACCACAGTTAAATTGTTGTTAGGCGCGGCCAATAATTTTATCAGTTCATATTGTGCCCAGTTGGTATCTTGAAATTCATCGACTAGAACAAAACGAAATTGCTGACGATACTGAGCTAAAATATTGGGACGCTGACGAAAAAGCTTTAAGGTATAGCGGATTAAATCACCAAAATCTAAATAAGAATTATCTAGTAGCAATTGGTTGTAGGTTTGGTAAGCTTGAGCTAGTTCCCGCAAACGCTCAATTTCCATAGTACCGGCTTCATCACCAGCCACTACTTCTAGCCCTTCAACATATTCTAAATAATCAGCCGGCTCAATATTTTCATCTTTAAGATGGCTGAAATGTTTAATTAAATCGCGTAAAAACTTAGTCTCATTACCAAGCGGTCGATAATATTTGAGTTGCAGACGATCTAAATTTTTCCGCAGTAAAATCCACTGACCAGTATCATTTAATAGTTTAAAGTCAGTTGGCAGTCCAATATCTAGGCCGTGCTGCCGAAGGAGTTTTTCGCCGAGGCTATGAAAGGTTTGAATCCATAAATCAGTGTAGCCATAAGGCAACAGTCGATCAGCTCTTTCTTCCATTTCGCTGGCCGCTTTTTCAGTAAAAGTAGTTAACAAAATCTGATCCGGCTTGGCCTGACCAGACATAATAAGATGCAATAAACGATTAACTAGGACAGTAGTTTTACCAGTACCAGCTCCAGCAATAATTAAAAGCGGCCCATCACCGTGTTCAACCGCTTGTCTTTGCGCTGAATTAAGCTCAGCTAAATAATCGGCTGACTGGACCATATTTTTATTATTAATTAAATGTAAGCTTGTTTTTCAAATCAACCTGATCAGCAACACGACCAATAATAGCTAGGTTAAGACCTTGATCAACAAAGATTTGCTGAGCAACCGTTCTAACCTCTTCGGCGGTTACTTTTTGAACTTTATATAAAAATTCTTGAGGATTGTCCAGATTGCTGTGGACTTTACCCTGACTTAAAGCCATAACTTGTTGTCTAGCATACCACTGAGCCAAGTCATCGGAACCTTCCAATCCTAAAACTAATCGTCCAGTGATGAACTTTTTTATACGGCTAAGCTCTTCTTCATCAACGAGCTCCACCATCAACTTTTTGTACTCAGCAATAATTGTCGTCACGGCTTGTTCCAGAGCTTCTTTTTTAATACCAGCCGATGTTACTAAATAGCCGGTATCAGTATATTCTTCAACATTAGTTCGAACATAATAAGCGAGACCCTGGCGCTCTCTAATCTGTAAAAATAGGCGTGAGCTCATCGAACCACCTAAAATAGAAGCTAGTAGTTTAGCAGCCATTTCTGAAGGATGACCATAAGGAAAAGCTCGGACTCCAAGCGCTAGATGAATCTGATCAGTCTCTTTGTCAGCCACCAAAAGTTTTGGCTCAGTTTGATTTTCAACCACTGGCAATTTGTCAGAAAAGTTGGCTGACTGTGGCCACTGTGCAAAATATTTATTCAATAAGCTGTCAATATTTTCTGGCAGCTGCCCGGCTAGACAAACTGTCGTTCGTTCTCGACCATAATTGCTCTCCCAGTAGTTAACAAAATCCTGACGACTAAAAGCGCTAACCGTGCCTTTATTGCCGGCTGTATCCCAACCAGCTGGAGTATCACCATAGAGCGCTCGTTCAAAAACATCTTCCAAATGCATCATTGGGTTATCTTCATACATGTTGATTTCCTCAATAATCACGCCTCGTTCGCGATCAATTTCCTCAGCCGAAAACTGAGAATTGAGGAGCATATCGCTGAGCACATCTAAAGCTACTTCGGCTTGTAGAGCGGCACATTTAACATAATAACCAGTATATTCTTTGCTAGTAAAAGCATTATATTCACCACCAATAGCATCAAGTTCACTAGAGATAGCTAGGGTATTTGGACGATTGGTAGTCCCTTTGAAAAACATGTGTTCTAAAAAATGAGATAAGCCACTCTGCTGAGCGGTTTCATGTTTAGAGCCAACGGCCACTACTACCAAAGCCGTAAAGGTTGGACAATCTTTTAGAGGAACTTTTAAAACTAACGGTTGTTCATTGCTTAACTGTCTTTGCCACATAAATTAATCCAACTTAGAAGATAAATAATTGGTGAGTTCTTCCAATTTAACAACTGTTTGCTCCATGGTATCGCGATCTCTCACCGTAACTGTGCCCTTTTCTAAAGTATCGAAATCAACCGTCACACAATATGGTGTGCCAATTTCATCTTGGCGGCGATAACGCTTACCAACATTACCACTATCATCAAACTCAGCTCGCCAACGCATCTTGAGCTGATCAAAAACTTCCTGAGCCTTGGTCATTAGTTCTGGCTTATTTCTCAGTAGTGGAAAAACCGCCACCTTAACTGGTGCTAAACTTGGCTTAAACTTTAAAACAATTCGTTTGTCACCCTCGCCCACTTCTTCTTCGCAGTAAGCTTCATTTAAAAGCATCAAAAAAACACGGCCAACGCCAGAAGATGATTCGATAATATGAGGAATATACTTTTGATTATTAGTTTGATCAAAATAGGTTAGTTCCTGATTTGACCCTTGTTGATGCTGAGTCAGATCATAATCACCACGAGCGTGAATACCTTCAATTTCTTGAAAACCAAACGAGAAACGGTATTCAATGTCAAAAGCAGCTTTAGCATAAAAAACCAACCGCTCATGCTCATGCCATTGTAAATTGTCAGGATTGATGCCTAAAACATTAACATAATAATCCCAACGGCGCTGCTTCCACAAATTAAAATCCTCTAAATCACTAGTCGGCTCAATAAAATACTGCATTTCCATCTGCTCAAATTCTCTAGTGCGAAAAATAAATTGACGAGCCGTAATTTCATTACGAAAAGCTTTACCAATCTGAGCAATACCAAATGGCACCTTAAGACGAGTACTATCCATGATGTTCTTATAATTAACATAAATACCCTGACAAGTTTCACCACGCAGATAAACTGGATCATTACCATTACCAGTAAAATCACCTAAATTTGATTGAACAAGTAAATTAAATTTACGAACAGCTGTAAAATCTTGCTGACCACATTCTGGACATTTAATGACATGACGATAATCATCAAAAAGCTGATTAATTTCATTTTCCGACATCTTTTCATCAGCCTCAATGCCAGCCTTTTCTAATAAATGATCAACTCGAAGGCGAGCATGACACTGACGACATTCAGTTAAAGGATCGGAAAAACCAGAGACATGACCGCTAGCCTGCCAAATCTTAGGACTCATAAAGATAGCACTGTCGAGACCACTAATATTATCATAGCGGTAGACCATTTCACGCCACCAAGTTTGCTTAATGTTGTTGATTAGCTCAACTCCATAAGGGCCGTAATCATAAACTGCTGCCAGACCGCCATAAATTTCCGATGACGGATAGACAAAACCGCGCCGTTTACAAAGGCTGACAATATTTTCCAAAGTTACTTCAGACATAAGATAAAATAAGGCATTAAAGTCATTTTTAGTCTATCACCCACCTTGGTTTTTGGCAATTGGCCTCCAAATCTCTTGACAGTCTTTAAAATAAGTCATAAAGTATGGTCTATCCGAAAGGAAAAAATGAATTGGAGGCAATAATGGCTAATGCAATAGCAGCGGCAAGTGAATATTTTATTCACGAAATTTTTCAAGACGGCGATCTCTATCTAAAAGTACAGAACAAAGACGAAAGAAAAACTATTGAGGCTTCAAATTTAAAAGACCATTTAGGCTGGCCAAAGGTCAACCGTGAAAGATTGTCTAAACTTCAAAAAATTCTTACCGGACAAACAGTGCTGGTAATTAACGACGGCATAGCTGACCATAGCTGCCTAAAATTGGCTAACTTGGTCAAAAACTCCAAGAAAAAACCAAAATATGATCGCCGCAACCCACGGCGATAAAAATAAACACTAAACTAAAACTAGCGCCGAATTAGCTCGGCGCTCTTTTTTTACAAAATTAAAACCGCTAGCTCGTCAGCTAACGGTTCTAACCCCTCCTATTATCAACTAGTTGATAGTTTTATCAATCAAGCCAGCTCGACGAAAACTATAGAAACCGTGTCGACTAAAAATTACATTATCTAATATTTCTAAACCAAATGCTTGGCTGATTTGTTTCATTTTTTTAAAAAACAATAAATCTATTTCTCGTGGTTCGGCACTGCCGCTTGGGTGATTGCTGGCCAGTACTATCTGATAAGCTGGTAAATGAATAATTGGATCAAATATTAAATGCGGATGAAAGCTTTGCTGTTTCATGTCATCAAGTAAAAAATTTTTACGCCTTAGTTCATGGCAACGACGGTCCAAATAACCAATTGACACTCTTTCGCTAGTGCAAGACCTTAAATATTTAAATTCTTGGTAAATTACTTCGTCACTATAATAAATATTCTTAAACCTTTGCCGACAAAAATTTTTAGCCATGCTCACTGCACCAAGAATCAAATTAGCTTGACCACTATCCAGACCGGCTTTAATAAGCTCCTCAAAGCTGACATGAGTCAAGCATGGTGCTGGAATTTTTCTCAATATCTGCCTAGCTAGTGGTATTGATTCTTTAAAATCTTGTCCTCGACCAATAACTAAAGCTAGTAACTCGCTATTACTAAACTTAGCTAAATCTAATTTTAGCCAGTTGTCCGGATCCGGCAATTTAGCCGGAACCTGGTAAATAGACATGGCAACTCCTTAATTAAAGAGATTAGAATTGGGGAGCTGATTATGGAGAGTAGTTTGACCACCTCCATAATAGCATTTTTCTAGGGCAGCAAAAAGACAGACCCCTATCAAGGAGTCTGTCCAACTTTTTTGCTCAGTATCTATTAGTCAATCTAATTTTGACGATAATGTGGTCGGCTTGAGTTATCCCCATGACCGGATCGCTGTGGTCGACTGCTCGGGAAACCAGCTGGCCGTTCGGTTGGCAAACCTTTAGCCTTGTAGCGCTCCCAAATAGCTTGGTTGGCTAAATCTTTCATAGTCAAATTAACTCGACCCTGATCATCAATTGCTTTAATCTTTACATTAACTGTATCGCCGACTTCCAACATATCAGCTGGCTTACCAACATAAAATGGAGCCAGTTCGCTAGCATGAACCATACCATCACGATTTGGCACTAATTCAATAAAAGCACCAAAGTCTAACAAACGGACAACTTTTCCAGTAAATTCTTCACCAGCTTCAAACTTACGAGCAATATCTTGGATCCATTTAATGGCCTGATTTAATTTCTCTTGGTTGGTACCACAAACCATCACCTGACCGGTCTGTTCGATATCAATGGTAACTTCACAAGCATCAATAATTTCATTAATTACTTTACCGCCGGCACCAATGACTTCACGAATCTTATCAACATCAATAAAGAAGCTAACAATCTTTGGAGCATAAGGTGACAGTTCAGCTCGAGGTTCAGTAATGGCTTGATTCATAACATCCAAAATCTGCAAGCGAGCTTTCCGACCACCATTTAAAGTAGCAGTAATAATTTCTTTATCTAAACCAATTGTCTTAGTATCCAATTGAATAGCAGTAATACCTTCGGTGGTACCAGTAATTTTGAAATCCATGCCCCCTTGACCATCTTCCAAGTCTTGTAAATCAGTAATAACACACCATTTGCTCATGTCTGGCACTGAAGCTAGACCCATAGCAATACCGGCAACTGGGCGCTTAATTGGCACACCAGCGTCCATCAAGGAAAGTGACGAAGCGCAAGTTGAACCCATTGAAGAAGAGCCATTGGAACTCAAGGTTTCACTAACAACTCGGATAGTATAAGGGAATTCTTCTTTACCTGGTAGAACTGGAACTAAAGCTTTTTCAGCTAAAGCACCGTGACCAATTTCACGGCGGCCAGCTGTTCGAACTGGTTTAGCTTCACCAGTACAATATGGAGCAAAATTATAATGATGCATGTAACGCTTGGTGGAATTACCCTCCAAACCTTCTAATGATTGTTCATCACTAGGAGAACCTAGAGTAACAATTGACATCACCTGAGTTTCACCACGAGAAAATAAACCAACACCGTGATTGCGAGGCAAAATGCTAACATCAGCTGATAGAGCTCTGATTTCATCAATCGCGCGACCATCAACACGGCGGTTATGCTCTAAAATATTATTAGTAACAGCGGCTTCAACAGCAACTTCAACTGTTTGACCAATTACCCAACCTCTTAAGCCTTTATCAATTCCCTGGTCAAACAAATATTCATCCAATTTGTCTTTGATTGCTTCAACTGCCAATTTGCGTTGACCTTTGGTATAGTAAACCTGATCAAACAAAATCGGTTCAACATTGGTAGCTAACCAAGCTTCGGCCATTTGTCTAATTTGCTCTTTGCGTTCAGCGGCTTGTAATTCTTCAGCTGACAAACGAACAGTTTTAGTTGTCTTGGCTTCAATTGGACCAACAGCCGCCTTTAGCTGTTCAATCAAATCAATTGCGCCCTGGAGAGCCTGCTCACCAGACCAGATAGCTTCAAGCATAACATCTTCTGGAACTTCTTTAGCCCCAGCTTCAATCATAATAACGCGATCTTTGGTACCAGCCACAATTAAATCAAGATTGCTAGCTTGTTGCTGTTCATAGGTTGGATTGAAAACCAATTGGCCATCAATCTGGCCAACTCTAATACCACCAATCGGGCCAGCCCAATTGATGCCAGAAATTCTTAAAGCAGCTGAGGCAGCAACCAAAGCTACAATATCATAATCATTGACTTGATCAACTGATAGAACAGTTAAAATTACTTGAACATCACGACGAGATGATTCATCAAACAAAGGGCGGATAGAACGATCAATCATGCGACCAGTCAGGACGGCTTCATCAGTTGGGCGTCCTTCTCGTTTAACCCAACGAGAACCTTTAATAATACCGGCAGCATACAGGCGTTCTTCAAAATCAACCATGAGTGGGAAGAAGTCACCATCGTCTCGGGATTCTTTGGCTTCGACAGCTGTTGCCATAACAACAGTATCGCCATACTGGACAGTTACAGCAGCATCAGCTTGATGAGCCAAACGACCAGTTTTAATAGTGAGCTGGCGGCCATGCCAATCTCCACTAACTACAATTTCTTGCTTTTGCATAGAATTTGGAGCTCTGACCAACAAACTCAAGAACTATGATTATTTCATAGTGCTCCCTGTTTGGTGGCCAGTTAGCTTATTATTATGTTAATTAACGACTAATTAAAAATTGACGATCGCTTAGATTGATAAAATCATCAGCAATCTCAATTAATTTAGTAGAAGAAGTTTGCCGAAAACCAGCTACCTCCACTAAACAGCCAGTAGTGTTCTGGATATAATTAACTAGCGGTATGTAATCACCATCACCGCTAGCTAAAACGATAACATCTAGCTTATGCGACAGCTTGATGGCATCAATACTGATACCGACATCCCAGTCGCCTTTTTTGGCTCCACCAGCAAAAGTCTGAAGATCCTTCATAATCACTTCAAAACCTTGCTGGCTAAGAGCCTCAAAAAAAGCTAGTTCATCTTCATTATTGTCGCTGCGAATGACATAGGCAGACGCGCGAATGAGCTTACGACCAGCTACTGCCGAAGCTAAAACTTTACGAAAGTTAACTTTCTTACTGTAAAGATTACGAGCGGAATGATAAAGATTAGCAACATCAACTAAAACTCCAACTCGCTGCTCCGGATGTTTGGCCATAAAATATTAGGCTTCTTCTTCAACTAAATCTTCAGAAAAATCTTCTTCCTCGGAAATTTCGCCTTTAGCCATCAATTCGGCTTCAATGCGTTTGCGTTCTTCTTCTTCGGCAGCCATTTTCTTAGCAATCTTGAGATTGAGCTGAGTGGCCAATTCTAAGAATGATTTTTCATCTTCTTTCTGAAGATACTTCAGTAAACGACGGCGTTCGCCAACCTTACGCAGTAAACCACGACGAGAAGAGAAATCATGACGATGTTTTTGTAAATGCTCAGTTAATTGCTTGATTTCTTCAGTCAAAATAGCAATTTGAACTTGAGTAGAACCAGTATCGCCTTCGTGTTGACGAAACTTTTCAATGATTCTCTGTTTGAGATTCTTGTCCAACATAAATCTTGGCCCCAACCGAGAGACAGTTAAAGCTGTGTCCAAGAGGGGGTAAATTAAAGAATAAATACTCTTTTCAGAGCTCTTTTGTTATAACATTGTTGGAAAATAAAATCAAGATGTCGTATAATACAAAATATGTTAAAAGATGACATCAATCGCTTTTTAGAATATCTCGAAGTTGAGCGTGGTTTAGCCAACAATACCTTAATCGGTTATAGCTTTTATTTAAAGCGCTTTTTAGCGTTTGCGACAGCCCAAAATATTGTCAAAGTCAATCAAATTAGCCAAGACCTCATCCACCGTTATCGATTACATCTCAATCGTCTAGCTAATCGCGAATATAGCAACCTCAAAAAAAATACTCAAAATTATCACCTGATTGCCTTGCGTCAGTTTTTAAAATATCTCAGCAAAAACGACATCGAAAGTTTGGACTCTAATAAGGTTGAACTAGCCAAGCAAGAACCGCGCCAAGTTACCTTTCTCGAAGGCTATGATTTGGCTGCCTTTTTACAAGCGCCACTATCAGTGCCTAAATCAAGCAAAATAATTCGCCTTCGTGATCGAGCTATTTTAGAGCTACTATTTTCCACAGGGCTCCGTGTTAGCGAACTAGCCAGACTGAGGATTAATGATATCAACCTAAAGAAAAATGAGTTTACTGTTCGTGGCAAAGGCAGTAAACTGCGCTTAGTTTTTCTGTCTGATGATGCCAAAGCAACTGTAAAAGCGTATCTCGATGCTCGTCAAGATACCGAACCATTCATTTTTGTCGGGCACGGAAAGATAAATAAAGAAAATAACCCGCAATACGGCCTTACCCCTCGAACAATTGAACGCTTGGTAGAAAAATATGCTATTGCAGCCGGCATTACTAAAAAGGTCACCCCGCATACCCTGCGCCACAGTTTTGCCACTGATTTGTTAATTGGCGGCGCTGACATTCGTAGTGTTCAACAACTACTGGGCCATGCCTCAATCACTACTACCCAAGTTTATACTCATGTTACTGACCAGCAATTACGCCAAGTTTATCAAAATTTTCATGGCAAAAGCCGACAAAAGATTGAAAAATAGAATCTAGACTTTTCTTTAATATCTTTTTATACTTAAACAACTACTTATTAATCAATTATCTATATGACTTTAATCCCAACCGTTATCGAGTCTACCAGTCAAGGTGAAAGAGCTTATGATATTTATTCTAGATTACTCAAAGATCGCATCATTTTTTTAGGCGAACCAGTTGACGACCATGTTGCCAATCTAATTATTGCTCAACTACTCTTTTTAGATGCTGAAAATAGTAATAAAGATATAAAATTCTACATCAACACCCCTGGCGGGTCAGTCACTGCCGGTATGGCTATTTATGATACCATGCAATTTATTAAAGCTGATGTCAGCACCATTTGTGTTGGTATGGCTGCTTCCATGGGGGCGGTTCTTTTGGCGGCTGGTGCTCCTGGCAAACGATTTGCCTTACCTAATAGTGAAATAATGATTCACCAGGTTATGGGCGGCTTTGAAGGACAAGCGACTGATATTAAAATTCGTTCAGAACATATTTTAAAGATCAAAGAGCGCTTAAATAAGATTTTAGCCGAGCATACTGGCAAAGATATCAAGACTGTCGAAAATGATACTGAAAGAGACCATTATCTAAGCCCAACCGAAGCCAAAACTTACGGTTTGATTGACAAAATTATTAGCCGCTAATAATCAAGAAAAACGGCAAAATAGCTTGCTTTTTTCTAATTAGCGTGTTAGGATAAAACCAGTTTAGATTGTATATAATTTACCTTTAACTAATAAGTTTTGGTTATTGTCAGTACCCGTAGTTATCAGGCTTTTTCTGTGATTTTCCCTCTAGACCACTTTCTTCAAAATATCTATTTTCACCAGATTACCGTTATCGGCTGAATATCTCCGGCTGGCCTAACCAAAGCCGCACACACTATGTCTTATTTTATTTTTACAACACTATCGCTACTAATCGGCGGTGGTTTTGGCTATTGGTTGCGCCGCCAATTGGCTTTAAAAGAAGCGAACAGCGCCGAAAACAAAGCTGAAAAAATTATTGATGATGCTCGCATTAAAGAAAAAGAGCTTCTCCTTAAAGCCCAAGACAAGGCTTTAAAATTGGTTGATGAAGCCAAACAAGAAAACGAAGAACATCGCAAAGAAATTAATGCTTGGCAGGCTCGTCTTGAAAAAAGAGAAACTGCTTTCTCACAAAAGATCATGGAACTGCAAGACAAGCAGCAGCAGTTATATGATAAGATTGCTCAAGTTGAAGAAACTAAAGAAAAAATCAATCAAATCAAACAAGAGCAAGAAACCAAATTAGAAGAAGTTGCTAAATTAACTAAAGAAGAAGCTAAAAACTTACTTCTAGAAAAGGTTGAAAAAGAAGCCTCTGATAGTTTAATGTCTCGTTTGGATAAATTAAATAAAGAAGCTAGCGATCAACTCGAAGAAAAATCCCGCGAATTGATGTCAAGCGCCATGCAGCGACTGGCCTCCACTTTTACAGCTGAAGTCACTACTACCGTTGTTGAACTACCTAATGATGAAATGAAGGGCCGCATTATTGGACGCGAGGGTCGCAATATTAAAACTATTGAACAATTGACTGGTGTTGAAATTATTGTTGACGACACACCAAACGCCATTACTGTTTCTGGTTTTTCCGGTATTCGCCGTCAGATTGCCAAGAGAGCTCTAGACCACTTAATAAAAGATGGCCGTATTCATCCAACCAAGATTGAAGATGCGATTGATCGAGCTAAACAAGATTTAGCGGTTGATATCAAAAAGGCTGGCGAAGATGCCTTATATGAATTAGGTATTGCTGGTTTTGATACCAAATTGGTTCAAATTATTGGTCGCTTAAAATATCGTACTAGCTATGGTCAAAATGCTTTACGCCATAGTGTTGAAGTTGCTCATCTATCAGGACTCTTAGCAGCTGAACTTGGCGCTGACGCCACTTTAGCTAAAAAGGGCGGCCTACTCCATGACATTGGTAAAGCCGTTGATCATGAAGTCAAGGGTACTCACCCAGAAATTGGTGGAAATATTGCTCGTAAATTTAACTTGCCACAAGATATTATTGATCCAATTGAAACCCATCACGACGATCATCCAAGAGGCTTAATTTCAGTAATTGTTAAAGTAGCTGATGCTATTTCTTCATCTCGTCCAGGGGCTCGCAATGACAGTCTCGATCAATACATTCAACGCTTGGAAGAACTGGAAAAAATCGCCAACAACTTTGAAGGCGTTGATAAAACCTATGCTATCCAAGCTGGTCGTGAAATCCGCGTCTTTGTTAAACCAGACGAAATAACTGATTTATCTGCTCAAGAATTAGCTACCAAGATTGCTAAACAAATTGAACAAGAATTAAAATATCCTGGCGAAATCAAAGTTAATGTTATTCGCGAACTACGCGTAATTGAATACGCCAGATAAATAAAACAATGAAAATTAGCCAATTATTCAAAAAGAAGCCCGCAACCAATAGTCATCACTTATTGGATCAACAAATTGTTTTTCGTCTTTCCAAGAGTCGTGTGCCTGGTTGGCGCCAATGGCATTATTTACCAAAATTTCTATCTAATAAAGAAAAGTTAGTAATAATTGCCTGTTTATTGGTTTTAATTGGTAGTCTCGGTGTTTTAATCAATCATTATTATAAAAACAACTGGCAGGTCAGCCCCAAGTCTGGCGGTTATTATGTTGAAGGGTTAATTGGCACACCTCGTTATATCAATCCTCTTTATTCCTCAATCAATCAAACTGATCGCGATTTAAGCCACTTAATTTATTCTGGTCTATTAACTAGAGATAGTTCTGGCAATTTAATAAATGACTTGGCTGAAAGCTATCAGGTTAGCCCAGATGGATTAAACTACACAGTTAAATTGCGCAACAATATTTTATGGAGCAATGGTAGCAAATTAACTGCCGAAGATGTTATTTTTACTTATAGCGCTATTACTGATTCTTCATATGGCTCACCAATCTTTAACAGTCTAAATGGAGTCGAGGTAACTAGAATTGATGATTTAACTGTCCGCTTTACTTTAGGACAACCTTACAACTCTTTCCTTGACTTGCTGACAGTTGGAATAATGCCAGCTGAGCTTTGGAGTCAGGTACCAGCCGAAAGTGCTAGTTTGGCTGATTTAAATTTAAAACCAATCGGTAGTGGTCCTTATCAATTCAAATCATTAACTAAAGATCGAGCCGGAACAATCAAGTCTTATCAATTGAATATCAATCCTAATTATTTTGGCAAAAAACCATATATTGAAGAAATTACTTTTAAGTTTTACGCCAATTACGAAGAATTAGTCGCTGCTTTAAATGATGGCTCAATTGATGGTGCTGTTTATCTACCACAAACAACTGCTCAAAAACTACTAACCACTAGTCGCTACAACCTCAATCGTATTAATACTTCACAGTTAATTAGTGTCTTTATTAATGAAAACGACGCCACTCTAAAAAATAACAAAATTAGACAAGCTTTAGCTCTATCTCTTGACAAAAATGATTTTTTGCTGCAAAATAATAATCTAGTTAGCCGTTTGGCTGTCGGTCCAATTCTAAAAAGCAATCAGTATTACGACAAAAATCTGCCGCGCTCTGATTTTGATGTGGCTAAAGCAGCCAAGCTCCTGACCGAAGATGGTTGGCAATTAAAGACAATTAACGATAACGATTTAGCTAAAGCTAAACAAGATTTAGAGCAAAATACTGGGGATAGCAATCAAGCTAAACTAATTACTGAACTTGGTGCTGGACAATGGTTACAAAAAAATAACCAATATCTAGCTATCAATTTAACCGTCGTCAATGAGCCTGATTATTTAGTTGTTGCTGATTGGTTAAGTAATTCTTGGAAAAAAATTGGTATTAATGTCAATTTAGATATAGTTTCAGCTGATGATGCCAGCAACCAAATTATTAGACAAAAGTCCTATTCTTTGTTAATCTATGGCCAGAATCTTGGCTCAGGTAATGATTTAACAGCTTTCTGGCATTCCAGCCAAAGCGGTCCTAGCGGCTTTAATCTCAGCAATTACCGTAATGAAAAAGTCGACAAATCTCTAGAAACACTACGAACTTCAACTGATAAAGCAGCTTGCCAGCAAGCAGCTTCAGATTTACAAAAACAAATCAATACTGACCTTCCGAGTATTTCTCTGTATAATTCCAACTATCTCTATATTCAAAACAAAAAAATAAAAGGCTTTAGTACTGATTTCATTACTGAGCCAGCCGATCGTTTTAATGGTATTGAAGATTGGTATATCAAAACTAAATTGAACTGGAAAAAATAGAATACCTTGCCCAAGTGGCGAAACTGGCAGACGCGCAACGTTCAGGTCGTTGTATCCGCAAGGATGTGGAGGTTCAAATCCTCTCTTGGGCACAAAAAGAAAACTCTTTTCTTACTCACAAAAGCTGATTTTAGGTCAGCACTAATTTATTTATGATTACAAAGTACAAAGCAAAAGACTCGGCTAGCCAACCGGCTACCAGTCACTATGGCGTGCCTCGTCGTCCAGTTCAAAGAACTAATTATCGACAGCCAGCCAATCAATTATCACAACGCACTGAAAATGGTTCAGAAAAAATCAGAATCATTGTTTTAGGCGGACTAGAAGAAGTCGGTCGCAACATGACCTTAATCGAATATGATCGAGAAATCATCATTGTCGATATGGGGCTTCAGTTTCCTGAAGAAGACATGCTCGGCATTGACTACATTATTCCTAATACCGACTATTTAGTTGGTAAAGAAGACTGGATTAAGGGTGTTATTATTACTCATGGTCACTATGACCATATTGGAGGTATCCCTCATTTGATGGGTAAATTAAAAAATCCACCAATGTTTATGGGCAAATTAACTGCCGGTTTAGTTGAAAAGAAGGTCAAAGAGCACCCTCAATGTCCAAAATTGAAAATCACTCGGATTGAGGAAGATAGTAAAATCCAAATCGGCAAAAATTTCCGTGTTGAATTCCTCCGAATGAACCACTCTATTCCAGATTGTTTCGCTCCAATTATTCACACACCAATCGGCACAGTTATGCATACTGGCGACTTTAAAATTGACTATTCACCAGTTAATGACAAGCCAGCTGATCTTCAACGAATTGCTCAAGTTGGTAGCCAAGGATTATTAATGCTTTTAGCTGACTCAACTGATTCAACTCATCTTGGTTATCAGGTGTCTGAGTCAAAAATTGGTGATGAAATGGGACATTTATTTGAAAAAATTGAAGGTCGCATTATTATCGGAACTTTTGCCTCACAAGTTAACCGTATTCAAAAGATCTTTTCACTGGCTGAAAAATTCGGCAGAAAAATCTATCTGCAAGGTCGTAGCATGAACGACAATGTTGAAATTGCTAAAGAAATCGGCTATATGAAATTCAATTCGCAAACCATTATGAATGATAGCGAATTAAGACATTTGCCTGATAATAAAATAATTATTCTAGGAACCGGAGCTCAAGGTGAAAATAACGCTTTTCTAATGAAAGTCGTCAATGGTGAGCATCGAACCGTTCATCTAAAGCCAGGTGACACAATTATTTTCTCCTCTTCAGTTATTCCTGGTAATGAACGCAGCATTCAAAGTCTTAAAGACCAAATTGTTAGACAAGGTGGTAAAGTCATTCATTACGAAATGATGGATGTTCATGCTGGCGGACATGCCAAACAGGAAGATTTAAAGTTGATGATGCGTCTACTTAAACCACAATACTTCATGCCAATCGAAGGTAACCATTATCTGCTACAAGCTCATGCAGAATTAGCCCAACAAGTTGGTATTCCTAGCAACAACATCTTTGTGGCTGATAACGGCCAAGTAGTTACTTTGGAACGCCGCGGTCGTGATATTCTTGGCCAATTGACCAAAGAAAAAGTAAACACCGACTATGTTATGGTTGATGGTCTTGGCGTTGGTGATGTTTCGGATATTGTTCTTCGGGACCGCAAAACAATGGCTGAGGACGGTATGATTGTTGTTATTGCCACAATTGATTCTAAAACCGGCGACCCAATTGGTAATCCAGATATTATCTCTCGTGGATTTATTTACATGAAAGATAACAAAG
The DNA here is from genome assembly GCA_035354095.1 of bacterium. GTDB lineage: Bacteria > Patescibacteriota > Patescibacteriia > Patescibacteriales > Patescibacteriaceae > UBA1359. Next base: position 20,601 of record DAOQAO010000002.1, read on the forward strand.
ACTTGATTCAAGATACTCGTATGAGAATCAAAAAAATTGTCAAAGAGACCGATCTCTTGAGCAATCCAGTTGGCAAGGGAGCTAATAGCGATGACGATCAATTGAAAAATAAGATTCGCAACGATGTCAGTCAATTCCTTTTCAACAAGACAAAAAGACGACCAATGGTCTTGCCAGTGGTCATTAGAGTCTAGAAATATCTAGACTTAAATAATAAAACAGCCCCAAATTTGGGGCTGTTTTATTAAAACAAAAAACGCCCAACGGGCGCCTTCTGTTTTGTGCGACACTAACAATAAAGCTAGATAACTGTATTATAGCAAAACACCAAATAATGGTCAATAGTTACTAGCCTTTTAACGCTCATCACCACTGCCATGCAACTGACCTCTTTCTTGGCGAGAAAAAAGCTTTTCCAAATTACCCTGAGCAACCTGGTCTAAAGATAAATCAAACTCCGTTGCCAATTGAGCTAAATACCATAAAACATCGCCTAATTCCTTAGCAATTGCCTGGCGATTGTCATTACTAACTTCTCCGGCTTGATCACGAAATAATTTTTTAACCTTCTCAACTACTTCACCGCTTTCACCAGCTAAACCCAAGGCTGGGTAAACAAAACCTTTACCAATGGCCGGATAGACAGCGGTTTGTCGACTTAATTTCTGATATTCGCTAAATTCCATAAGTTTATATTTTAAATTAATATT
>DAOQAO010000003.1:0-20706 GCA_035354095.1 bacterium
AACCAACTCTCGACGATTTTCTTCATTTAAAGCCGGGATAGTTAGTCTTATTTTATCACCTTCGTTAACAACCCCCATGCCAAGATCAGCCGCCATTAAACCTTTTTCAATATCTTTTAAAATTGATTTATCCCAAGGGGCAATCACCATACAGCGCGGTTCCGGCACACTAATATTAGCTAGAGCGCTAATTGGTGAATAACTACCATAAACAGCAATTGAAACATTATCCAAAAGGCCAGGGTGAGCTCGGCCAGTCCTGAGACTAGTTATGTCTTTGATAAAAAAATCAATCGCTTTCTGAAAATCACCTTCTTGATTACTGATAAACTGATTCATAAACTGTTTTATTTTTATTTAAATTATTATCTAACTAATCCATCGGTCTCGACAATCTTGTCATCATCCAATTGGCTAGTCTTGGCCTTGCCAGAAACTTCCAAAGAGCTACCAGTTGCATTATCAATTGCTTTAGCTGTCGAACCTGGAATTAAAATTATTATTCTTTCTTTTTGATCAGCTCGTGGTGTAACACCAATACTAAACTCACCAGTCAAATCATCAACATTGGCTGAAAGTTTATCCAATTTCCAAACTATCTGACGACTATCTTGATTATAACTAATCTCTCCCTCAGAAGTATAATTCTTGCCATTCCAAACTACATATTCTGGTAAATCAACTGTGACTGAAACATCTCTTAAATCATGTTTGGTATTACTCAAATGCCAAAAAACTTTAAAATTAGTTGTCTCACCAACTACCAAAGGTAGTGGTCCAGAGCCAACAGCAATGTTGTCTTCATTAAAATATAGAACTTCTTCTCTAAAACCAAGGTTGCTATTTAATTGACTGTTGATCGTATTACTCTTTTGGTCCTCTCCAATTGAGGCTTCAGTGTCGCTCCCATTAGCGTAATAGACATAACTAACAATTTCACCTGAATCATTGCTATCTCCTTGATCCCAATTTTTTAATTTAATTGAAAAATTAATTGAACCACTAGACCCAGGTTTAACCAAAGCTAGACCTGGCAATTCTTTTTTGGTCCAATAAATTGTTTGACCGTCAATTTGGCCACTTTCCTGATCTTTAACCGTTGACCAATCTAGCCAAGCACCTTGGAGGCTAGCAACGATTTTAACATCACTCAAATTTGTTTCACCCTGGTTAGAATATTCAATCCGATAATTAAGTGTCTGGCCAGCCGAAACACCACCGCCAGAATTATTATCGTTGACTTTGAGTAGTAAATTAAATTTACTATTAACTATTTTAAAATCAAAATCGCGGCTATCAACTAAATATTTACTATCACCAATAGCAGTTTCAATTCTTAAAGATAAATTTTTGTCTCCAGCGGCATCTTGGTCAGGAATCACAATCAGCTTAAAATCATTTGACTCTAAAGCTGGCTGAGCTAGCGACCAGATATTATCAGCTGTTGGTTCAATAACCTTATTGTCTTTGTCTACTAATTTAACTTCCGCCCAATCTAATTGGTTTAATAATAAAGTTAAATTATCAATCTGATTATTTTCTTTGGCCTTGTAGCTAATTGCTATCTCATTTTTCCGACCTAAAGACAGAGTGTCCGGAGCTGAAAGTCCAACCGTTATACTAGAATCACCCAAAACTATATTATATTCTTTGTTAGTCTTAAAGGTGCTACTTAAATTGGTTGGACGAAAATTAGCCGTAAATTCAGCTTGATTATTTTCACCAATTTTATTAACCAGCTTGCCGGTAACAGTAATTGTTCCGCTGGCCTGCGGTGCTAAATCACCAATTTGCCAATAATCATTATTTTGAGCTGCCATTGGCTCGGCTGAAGTAAAAATAAACGCCTCGGGCCAATCAGCCTTAATTTCAACGCCAGACATCGCTACTGAACCAGTATTTTTATAATTTATTTTATAAGTAAATTCTTGGCCAGCTGAAATATCTTTATCTGTTTCAACATTAATAGTAAACAGGTCATTCTTGGCTCGATAACCAGTATAGTAATTATAGCCAAACCAACCTAGCGACAAAACTACTAAAACATAAATACCAATGGCCACCAATTTGAACCACCATTTGCGGCGCTTGATAGAAAATTTACTAACATCAACTGCTTCACCTCTTTCATCTTGATATATTTCGAGCAAACTTTTATCAACTTCTTGTTCGCTAACATCCTCGGCCTGGCCTTCAGTCATTAATTGTTCCAAGTAATCGATATTACCTTTTTTACTTTTAGGTCTCATATTTATTATTTATCAATTTGAAATAATAACCCAGCTGCCTGACGGTTGCTAACTTTATTAATTAGCCAATTATTTTCTACTGTTTCTGGTGATGACCATAAAAGCTGCCAAGCTTCTGGCCAAGTCCAGCTAATTTTCCAAGTGTTGGCTTTCTGACCTGATTGATTTTCTAATAGCATTTGATAGCGACCAAATTTATTCAAACCTAAAAGTGCTCTAACTTTAGTCAGCCAATTTGCTTGCTGTTCATCCAACAAATTAAATGGCAGTCTATATCTAAAATGCAATTTAGCAGTTTGGCCAGGATCAATCATTGACCAATTGGCAAAAACGGTTCGACCAAGTTCATCATAAACTAGAGTTCCACTGTCTTGATCACGTCTAGCCATACCTTCGCCATATTTGATAGCTGGCAAATCTTCAGCTATCTGGTCAGTTGCTTTAAAATATTTCTGATCGGGAGTATTAAAACCATCCGCCTCGATTAACTGGCTACCCTCTGGAACATAAAGTCTAAGCCAATCAACATTACGAACACCGTATAATCCTTCGCTCTTTTCTCCAGTATGTTCGCGAATAACCGTTACATCATTAATGACACTACCATCGCTTTGAAATTCAACTTTCTGCTCAATTGTCTGTCTAATTCGCAGATCAGTTTTGCCTCCAGCAATATTGGTATTAACTACTTGTAAATAGTCCTGACCTTTTTCTAACTCCGGCAACCGGCCAGACCAACCAAGCTTTTCCCAGCTTTTTTGAATATCTTGGTCATTAAAAAAGCACAGTATGTGGCGACTAGCAATTTGCTCAGAAACGGTTTTAAGCAAAAGATTGATATTTTGTTGGTCTTTTAAAGATTCAGGTAACTTTTCCATAATCTTCATAGCCAAATCACCAATAACCTTTTTAGGTTGTTTCTCACCACTAACTTTATTTTCAACATGATCCTGGACGGTTGTGCGAAAATTTTCAGAACTAACAACTAACCCATGATCGGCTGTTAAATCAATTGGACCGGTCACCTTTAACAAATCTTCTAGTAAATCTGGAGTAATAGCAATAACGCCATCAACTGTTGGACCATTGCTTTCCGCTAAAAACCAAGCCAGTTGTTTGGCTGACATCGGCCAATCAGGCCACCAGTTAGCATCCCAAAACTTCCAATAATTATCAACTAATTGCAAAGGAGCTGGTGGATTAACAAACCGCCTTAACCCTCCCTCGGTATCATAACTACCACCCTCAGGTATTTCTAAATTTTTAATTTTACCCTGACTAATATCCATCAAAGCATAACTACCAACAAATCCGCCACTAGCTCTGGCTTCGGCATTATTTTGAAAAACCAATAAATAGCGCTTATCAATTTTCTCGCCAAGTATTTCTAAACTAGCTTTTGACCAATAAGTGGTTTGCTCCAAAGTTTTTTCTAAAACCTCGAGCTTGGTTTGCCAGCTGGCTAGTTGCTGCCGGTAGCCTTGAGGCAAGGTTGTTGGATTAATTTTTTCAATAACTTCACTCAACTCTCGGCTATCATTAAACGCCTGATTGCTATCTTGATTGAGTAATTTAATTGTTGCGAGTAAATCCTCGTTAGCTAAACCCTTGTTTAAATTATCAGCCATAACAGTTAGGTCGTTGCCTAACTTTCCTGAAAGGTCACCGGCTTGAGCAACTAATGGTGCGCTAGCCGCTAAACGAGTTTGACTAGTTGGAACGACTAAAGCCAGTTGCCATAACCAGGATTGAACATTATGAAGATCCTCACGAGCTTGATTGAAATTGGCTGAAGCTTCACCAAATTTTTCGCTAGCTGACAAAAAATCACGATTAGCCAACAACTGTCCAGCTGATTTTAAGTCTGATAAACCACTGCTAGAAGCATTCACAACCCTAGCTTTCATGCTTTGCAAATCCTGAAGATAGCCAATTAATTTAAATGGTAAAACAATTGCTAAAAATATACCCATTAAAACTAAAATTGGTTTTAGAGTTTTTGGTTTAACTAATTTAATTTTTAAATGTTTGCGTGGAGATTTGTTTTTGAGTTTAACGACAGTCTTTTTAATTTCAGTTTTCTTGACTTCAGTCTTTTTAGTTTCGGTCTTTTTAATTTCAGCCTTTTTGACTACTTCTTTTTTCTCTTTTTTAATTTTAAAAAGCCTAACTTTTCTGGCTGGTTTTTCTTTTACTTCCTCAATCTGTTGACGCAAATCTAACAAAAAATTAGATTGGCTTGGCTCTTCTTGGCTGTAAATTATGTTATTGTCTTCTTCCTGTCTCATTGTATCTGGTTATAAATTTTTTAATGCTTTTAAATAAACCTCTCTAGTTTTATTAACACACTCCTCCCAGCTATATTTTTTTATTTGCAAGTAGCCATTTTCGATAAGTCTCTGGCGTTCCTGATTGTCACTTACGATTTTATCTAATTGTTCTAAAAATGATGCTGGTTGATTATCCTTAAAATATAGAGCTGCCTCCCCTAAAACTTCTGGCAAACAGGAACTATCGCTAGAAAGTACCGGGCAACCATAACTCATAGCCTCTAGCGGCGGTAGGCCAAAACCTTCATAACGCGACGGAAAAACATATAAACTGGCCAACCGATAAAAAGCTGGCAATTGGCTATCTGGCACAAAACCAGTCAATCTAACTGGCGAATTTGTTGGCCAATATTTTCTAATCTGCTCAGCTAGCCTTTCATAGAAAAAACTCTTTCCACCAACTAAAACAAGCTGATACTCAGGATTTTTCTGCCACCAATTATAAAAATTATCAACCAACCATTCTAAATTCTTATGAGGGTAGGCATTGCCTACATACAACAGATATTTATCTCCTACATTATAGCGCAAAATTGTTTCTCTGTCAGCCTGCTGATCAGCCCCTACTGACTTCACCGAAAGGTCAGTAAAACCGTTGTAAGCCATAACTATTTTGTCCGGTTGAACCCCAAACTGATCAATCAAATCTTTTTTGGTAAATTGAGAAATCGTTAGAATTGTTTTAGCCCGTCTAATAGCTGACTTAATCACCAATCGGTAGGCCAAATTTTTAAACCAATAAACAGCCGCCGGTAAAGTACTAGCTCGGCGGCTAGGAAATTTAGTCAGTATCAAATCATGAATAGTCACTACTAGTGGGCAGGAGCAAAAAACTGGGGCATTAAAATGGGGCACATGCAGTAAATCTAGTCGGTATTGTTTAATTAACTTCGGCCAAGCTAGTTGTTCCGCTAAAGTATACCAACGCTCTGGCATTATTACTTTCTGGACACTCTGCTGATTAATCAAACAATCAACAGAGCTTTGCGGACTTAAAAACAAGACATAATCATTTTCTAAATCTTCAACTACCAAACGGTCAACTACTTCTTGAATATATCGCCCCAGACCAGCCCCAGTCGGGCCATAAAGCCTAGCATCAATACCAATAATTTTTCTATCTTCGTTTTTTCCCAACATGGTTTTCGATTATTTTTTCTAAACGATAAAGAGTGAAATCACCTTGTGATGAGACTTCTTTTAACTTAAAACCAAATGGCGGCAATCGCCTTTCATTTAAGTATTTAAAATCTTTATCGGTAAATTTAAAATTAAAATAATACACTGGCCGTTTTTCCAAAATCTGAGCATAATAACGATTCATATTGTCATCATCAAATAGCCCAACAATAACTTGGCGCTCTGGGAAAAACAACTTATCTTGATATTTAGTAATAATCACGCTATTAGCTTCTGTTTCTCTTAAAACGCTAGCTAGCAATTGATAATCCTTGATTTGTCGTTGACCAGTATAAATAAGCCCTTCTTCTGAACCAATAGCTACAAAGCGTAAATTGTAAAAGCCAATAATTGTCACTATAACAATAACCATTGTTTTGGCTATTTGTCGGCGGAATAAAAATCTAATTATCTTTCTCAAAGCTTCAGCTGCCCAAGGCAGTGCGCCAAAATAAATCGGTAACCAGTAACGGGTATATGAATTCCCAATAGTAAAACGGTTTGGATCAGGATTGTCGTTGAATTTCCAGCTGCCATAGTAAATAACTAGAAAGACAGAGGCCAATACCCAACTAATTAAAAACATCCAGCGATCTTTTGACCATTGGCGTCGATTAAATAGAAATAGGATTACCCCGATGGCAGCCAGAATCATTAACCATGGGAACATTTCAACACAGTAGTGGTAAAAAACCCCTAGCGATCGTCTCGGCCAAAAGCCAAAATAAAATATAGTATCTTTCAGCGTTGTAAACTTTTCAGCAATAACTGAACTAGTAGTTAGATTGTGCCAATTAAATAAAGACAGACTAGTTTGGCTAATAGTATTAACTGAATTACTCATGGCCGGATAACCACCACCATACCAACTGCCATGAAGACGAATATTCCAAGAAGCCATTGGCACTAAAGCTAAACCAAACCAAGCACCCCACCATAGCCAACGATACCAGCCAACTTCCTTGAAATATACAATTATCAACAATACAAACAGCGGCCCGAGCCATAATAATTCCGAAGTCCTAGTGGCAATCGCCCAACCAAAGGCTAGACCAGAAATAGCCAAAGAACACAGCGCCAAGCAGCTACAAAGCTTGTTTTCTTTAGCGTCTCGCCACCATTCTATCGCTCGATAGCCAAAATAAGCACCAATTACCAGCATGCTTAAAAATAGCACATTGTGAAACATGCTTTTGGCACTGTAATAAACAAAAACCGGGAAAGTCGCGGCTAATGTTGTGGCAACAACTCCAGTTGATTGATTAAAAACTCTCTTGGTTAGACCAAAGAAAAACCACAGACACAGCACGCCAATAACTGGAGTAATAAAAGGGAGAATATCAACCACTAGCAAGCGGGCTAGTGTGCCATAAAGTATCGGTAAACCCAAAAAACTAACCGGTAAAAGCGAACTACCATTATTTTTAAAACTCCGTGGTCGAACTATTTCAGCAGCTGGAGAATCAATCTCATTATCTGAAATAAACTGGCCAGTCTTGGCATAAAGCTTACTAAAATAAAAATTAGCTGCTTCATCTGGAGCTGACCATTTGACAAAACTAGGCTGCTGGATACAATATTGATAAGCACTAGTAGCAGTAAAAAATAAACTACCAATAACTATCAAATAAACGCCAGTTAGAATTATTTTGTTGCTGAACTTAAATAAACGAGACATGAAATTGTTATCAAAAATAAATTTTTCGGCCGATCTACTGCTAATTACTACCCTGGTTAGCTTTCTAGGGACAGTTTTTTACTGGTTCTTTGACTTAGGCTTAACTGGCCGGATAGCCACCATCCTCGGGACACTCACTATCTATTTCATTATATACCGAAATAGGCCGTCAAGCCAAGCTAATCCAATAGAAAAATCATCATTTAGCTGGAACAATTTTTTACTTCTAGTTTTATTGGTTTTCAGCGGTCTGTATTTATATTTTCACCAAAGTTCTCTACCACTACAAACCCCTTGGTCAGAAGTTGGCGGATTGTTTTGGCTAGCTTATGGCTTAATCGGCTTAGTTGGTTTAATAACTATTCGTTCCAATAAAAAACTTGGCTTGTTAAATATACGGCTCTGGTGGTTAATTACTTTTGGTATAGTTAGTTTTATTTATTTCTCTAGTTTTGGTTTTGATCCGTTCATTCATCAAGCAGCTGAAAAAACCATTGCCGCTCAAGGCGAAATACTACCCAAAACCCCTTATTATATCGGTCAATATTCATTAGTGGTTATAATCAATTGGCTTTCTCATATAGAAATTAGTTTAATTGAGCGCTGGTTATTACCAATTCTGACCGCCTTTTTACTACCAGCCCTACTACTGTCTTGGTCAAAAAAATTAGATTTAACAGATAAAACAGCCAAACTCCTGATTTGGCTTCTACCACTTATTGGTTGGCCAATTTTTATTGTAACCAACCCACAAAATCTTGCTTATTTCTTTTTGTTAACCTCTCTTTTAGCAATTATCGGCCAAGCCGATAAAAAATTGGTCTGGTCATCAGCCCTAGCTAGTCTAGCCTGCCAGCCACTAGCTGGACTGCCCGCCATTAGTTTAGCTTTATTTAGTGGCTCGGGTTCAAGCAAAAACAAATTGGTTAAACAGATACTAGCCTATGGTTTAACCGGCTTAATTTTACCGCTTTCTTTTTGGTATGCTGATTGGCAACAATCTGGCTCTTGGCAATTGGTCTTTCCACCGCTAAAAGAAACACTAGCCTATTTGGGTAATTTTTTGAGTTGGAAAAATCTTTGGCCAAACCAAGAAAACCTCTCCTTAAACCTCATCTACTCTTGGCAATCTTGGCAAAAAATAATTACCCTACTCTTAATTATTGTTGGTTACAAAATTGCCAAGAAAAATCAGCCTTTAGTTTTTAAGCTTTGTCTTAAATCTAGTCTGTCTGTTATTTTGGCTGCCGTATTAACTAGCTTGGTTCCTTTTAGTTTTCTGATTGACTACGAACGCTACAATTATTTACTGCGCTTTCTCTTTATTTTACTAATTATTAATTTACCGTTAATTTTACTTACTCTAAAAAAATTAGCTGATAGCTGGCTAGGCTCTACTAATCAAAAAATTATCTGGCCAACCAGCTTGGCCCTAACTAGTATTTTAATATTTAGTCTTTACCTTAATTATCCTCGTCTAGATAACTATTCCAACGCCAAAGGCCTCTCAGTTGGCGCCGCTGATCTAGCTGCTGTTGAATGGATTGAAAATAATGCCAAAGAAGATTATTCAGTTTTAGCCAACCAACAAGTTAGTGCCACTGCTCTTGGAAGATACGGTTTTTATAAAGGCAGTCATCAACGCTACCTCAAAGACTCACTGTTTTATTATCCAATACCCACATCAGGTATTATGTATGGTTACTATTTGGACATGGTTGATAATTATCCGAGTCGCGATACAATAAAAAAAGCCGCCGACAAGGCGGGAGTCAGTGAAGCTTATTTTGTCTTAAATAGATATTGGTATGGTTTTGAAAAATTAGCCAGGGAAGCTAAAAATGAAGCTGACCAAACCATTGAATTAAACAACCGCCAAATAATTATCTTTGGTTATTATTTCAATTAAGATTATTTAGAATTTTATTTAAATATCCTTCAGTGCTCTCACTAACATCATTATCCTTAACTAAACAATCATTTTTTAATTGTTGGTGAGTCTTTTGCCAAGCTTCAAACAGACTCATTAAATTACCAGCTGTAAATGTTTGGTAACCAAGTCGTCTCGCCAATTCTCCACTACCACCATGACTCGTGGCTATTGCTGGACAACTATTAATCGCCGCCTCTGTTAAAATAGTCGGCCAATTTTCATAACAAAAAGAAGTCACTAGCAGTACATCGGCTTTTTTTAAATAACTACTAACTTCAGCTGAATCAACCCGGCCAATAATTTTTATATTTTCATCCTTAGCGGCCAGTGAGTCTATTTTATTTTTATCTTGACCATCACCAACGATAGTTAATCTGGCTGTTGGCAAACCATTACTTATCAACAGTTGATTAAATTTCTGCCAATTTTTTGCTAGCCAAACAATTCCCTTAGCCTTGTTTAATTGACCGACAAAAAGAGCTTCGTAAAGATTTTCTGGCTGACGATAAGCTTTCGGCAATTGATTTGGTAAAGGGTTAGACAACCTAAGCCACAAATTATTAACTAGCCATTTTCTTTGATGGTGACAAGAAATTAACCAATCCGATGGACTAATTATTTCCTTAGCATAACCAAACCAACCAGCTGTTAAAATTTGATAAGTAATGGCTATCGGGCTAGATAATTTTTTCTCTTGACCCAAAGATATCAAGCCACTAGGTTCTAAATACTGTAGATCGTGAATAATTTGAACACTTTTTATACCCAATTTCCAACAACAAAAATGCAAACTATACCCTAAACCAGTTAGATTATTGGCAATAACTAAATCTGGTTTAAAATCCTTTAAAAATTCAATCCATTTTTTAGTTAGTCTAGTTCCAAAACAATCAGGTAGGTGCCACAATAATCTTCTAAGCCAAGACATCGATGCTAATCGATAGTAACTGCTAGGCCAAAAAACAGTTTTAAAATTATCATCTGAAGTCAAAGCCTCTACTTGCCGTGATTGCTTGTCAGGACAAAGCGCAACAATCACAACTTCATGACCAGCTTTCTGCCAATCACGAGCCAAACGCCTAACCACTACTTCGGCGCCGCCGCGCTGATAAGGAAAAAAAACATTGTTGGCGATAACTATTTTCATTTTTCTTTTAAATAAATAGTCGATAGCTCACTGGGCTGGCTAGCTGAGAATTTGGCAACCGCCCGTTCTCTTCCGGCTTGCCCCATAGTCAACCTTAATTCTTTATTAGATAAAAGACTAAATATCTTTTCAGCTAGGTCATGAATATCACTTGGTTCAACCAACAAACCACAATTATCATCAATCACTTTTCTTACTCCTGGTAAGTTGGCTGCGAGACACGGCAAACCGCTAGCCATGGCTTCTAGTAAAACTAGCCCAAAAGCTTCACAGCGATTAATTGATGGCAAGGTAAAAATATCCGCCAATCGATAATATAATGGTAGCTCCTCGGCACTAGCCCGTCCAGCAAAAAAAACTTTATTAGCAATTCCTAGATTAGCCGCCATTTGCTGATACGATTCTTTCAAATCACCATCACCAACAATAACTAATTGCCAATCCTGTTGATGTTTTAAATTAATTTGAGCCAAAGCTTGAAGTAAAATATCAACCCCCTTGAAATAGTGTGCCTTATCTAGACCACCAACCATCAGTATGGTCGGGATATCTTTATTAAAACTAGTCTTTTCAATTAATTTAATATCTTTACCGCCCGGACAAAATCTCTCGGTATCAACTCTAAACGGTATTTCTACTACTCTATCTCTTGAAATAGCTTTTAGTTGACCAGCAGCTGAATTTTCCCAATAATCAAGCGAAGCGCAAGTTACCATCTCAGCCATCTTCAATAATCTAGCCAAAAATAATTTGCGAAAAATACTAAAAACCACTCCACGCCAACCGCTAGCCTGAGGATCCATGTGATAATGGATAAAGAGTCTAGTTTTAGGATATCTCTTCTTTAAAAAATAGACCAAAGCGTCAGTGCCGTAAAATGGATAGTGAAAATGAACAATATCAGATGTTTTCCAAATACTAGTTAGCCCTCGCACAATTGCCGCATTACCAAAACTAAACCAACTAGGGGACCTAACTATTTCATATTTTCCCTCGGTTGAATAATCAACTGATTTTTTACCATAGCTAGGGCAAACAACAGTAATTTTAAAATCAGGCTGAGCCTTGGCCAGCCGATTAACAATCTCTTCGGTTGTATGCCCCATGCCGCCAGGATATGGCGCATAGGTGCAAATAAGATGCGCTACTTTCATTTATTTTGATCACTTTCCTCCTCTTGGCTAGCTGTTAACGGATTCTCTTTAGCCATCAAGCTAACTAATTTAGTTAATTGTCGTTCGTACTTTTCTAACTTAATTCGCATCCGAAAAATAAAATAAAAACAAACCGCCACACCAACATAAAGTAAAACATCAATACCGCTACCAGAAAAGCCTAGTTTAGCTACTAAACTATCAATCTGACTAAGCGACAAGACCGCTAGCGCTGAAAATGACCAAAATAACAGCCAGAAACTAAATTCTAACCAACTGATTCGTCGTTGCCTTTGCTGCCAGAGTAGTTTAATCAAGAAAAAACCAATTAATGCTAAAGCTAATATTTTCTGTAACATATTATTTTATCAATTTATCTAAAAACAGATCCTTAATAATCCTTAAGCCACCAGACATTCGTTGACCAAATTCATTATAACGAACCGTTACACCAACTTCTTTATAATTTATATTATTTTTCTTGGTTAGCCACAAAATTTCTGAACAATGGGCCATCTTGTCTTGACGCCAATCTAGTTTTTTAGCAGCCTTAGACGATAAAACGCGAAAACCATTTTGTGGATCATTAAATTTAACTCCCAAGAAAAAACGATTAAACAGTCTAGCTAATGGTAAAATTAAGCGTTTCTTGAGCGGTGGCAAATTGTGCTCTTTATCTAAAAAACGAGAACCAAAAACCACCTCCGCTTCACCAGTAATAACTGGCTGAGCCGCCTCAAGTATTTCATCGGCTACAAACTGACCATCCGCATCAAAATGAACAATGACTTCAGCACCATTTTCCAAAGCATATTGAGTACCAGTTCTTAGAGCTGCTCCTTGTCCACGATTAATTGGGTGCCTTAAAACCAAAGCCCCATTTGCTAAAGCTGCTTTTACTGTCTGATCTTTCGAGCCATCGTCAACTACAATAACATCAGCCACCCATTGCTTGACTGAAGCAACAACTGGGCCAATATTTTTTTCTTCATTCCAGGCTGGAATAACACAGACAATCTTCATACTTTACCAAACGGTTGGGATTTTCTTTAGCGATTTACTAGAACGCAAATTCTCAATTGTCTTATCAAGGCCATGATCCAAGCTAACCACTGGCATCCAACCAAGCTGTTCACGAGCCAGTCTAGTATCAGGCAAATTGAGCTGAGACATAAATAATAACTGGTCGCTATAAGTAACTTTGGAGCTAGAACCAGTTTTTTCAACAATTTTAGCAGCTACTTCAGCAATCTTTAAATCAACTTCTGAACCAATATTAACTGGCCCAGTCAAATCACTTTGCATCAATTTAATTACACCATCAATGGCATCGGAAATATAGCATAGCGATGAGGAAAAACTACTATCACCGGTTATAACCAAATCCTTGTTATCTAAAGCATTAATAATAAAATCAGGAATCATATGACCTTGATTGATTGGTAATCTCGGTCCATAAATTCTAAATAATCTAACAATCTTGGCATCAAGATTATGAACTTGCCGATAGGTGTTAACCATAGTTTCAGCAAATCGTTTACCTTCATCATAGCAAGCGCGATCCGATAACTGATCAACTAGACCCAGGTCATTTTCCAAAACTTTTCTTGGCTGTTGTTCTTGATTATGACCATAAACAACTGAAGAAGAAAAATGCATCAATTTAGCCTGATACTGACGAGCTAATTCCAACACTTGAAAAACAGCTGCTGAATTGGCTGACAAATTGGCCAAACGATTGTCCATAAAATCTACTGGCGACATTGGGCAGGCTAAATTGTAGATTTCTTGAATTCCTTGAAATTTAATTTTAAATCTTTCTAGTTCTGGAAAAGCTAATAAATCCAAAGGTAAAGACATGTCGTGGCGAATGAAAATGAAATCAGGATTGGATAACAAATGATCGATGTTCATTTCATTTCCACTGGAAAAATTATCAATGCAGATAATCTTACTAGTTTTAATAAGTTCATCACAAAGATGAGAACCAACAAAACCAGCTCCACCGGTTACTAAAATATTCTTCTTATCAAAAATCTTTTGCACCAACATAAGAATTATTAGTTAAAATATTGTTTATTTAAATTAAGCGGACTAGCCTTAATGCCTCCCAAAAAGGATTGATTATAAGCATACCAAGATTCACGCAGCTCTCCCAAAGCATTAAAAGCTCTAATTTGCGGGGCTCCACCAGTTCCAGCCGCAGCAATAATTTCTGGTAATCCATCACTATTTAAGTCACTCATGCTAACTGAAACTCCTAACTGAAAATTGCTATTAAATGCCTGAAAAGCATTAACCCGGCGGCCATTACCTCTAAAGATTCTAACTTCTGGTGAACGGCCAGCCCCTGGAGCAACAATAATTTCAGCTTGATTGGCTTTAGCTCCATAATCAATATTGCCAACCGCTACTTGAACACCGCCACGAAAATTATTTTCATAAGCCATAAATTGCCCCTTGAGCTTACCTTGACCACTAAAAATACGAACATGCGGGCCACCATTAGAGCCAGCCCCGGTTACAATTTCAGCCAGACCATCACCATCGATATCACCAACTGCTAAATTAACACCACCCCGAAAACCAGCGGCGTAAGGTTTAAATTTATACTTTAAGACACCTTGAGCACTAAAAACTTTAATTTCACTACTAACACCAGTCCCGGTAGCTACAATGATTTCGCCAGCTTTATCATTATCGACATTACCAACCGCTACCCTAAGACCGGCATTAAAACTTTTATTCCAAGCAATAAACTGGCCAACTAATTTTCCTTGATAATTAAAAATCTTAACAGCCGACTGGCCGCCCTTTTCTGGAACTGCAACAATTTCTGGAGAACCATCATTATCCAAATCGCCACTGGCTACATTGATACCAGCTGGAAAATTAATACCAAAAGCATAAAATTCACTAATTTTTTTACCCTTGGTATCTAAAATTTTAATTGGCTGACTGCTAGAAGCAGCTGGAGCAACAATGATTCGGCTAACCTTGTCATTAAGCTGCAGAGAAACATCATTAATGGCTGAAGCAATATTAAGCCGCCCTCGTCCCATCTGACCTAAATAGTCCATATTAAGCCGTGCAATATCATCAGCATTATTAAGTAGCGCCTTAACTATCTGATCACGATTTAGGCTTGGATTTTGCTGCAAAAGTAGAGCAACTGCTCCGCTAACCATTGGCACTGAAACTGAAGTTCCTGACCAATAGCCGTCGTAATATTTATCAAAAGCCTGCCCATCAATCTGTTGATTGGGTGCATAAACAACCGTGCTATAAACACTAACCCCCGGAGCAGCAATATCGACACAGCGCGATCCATAGCTAGAAAAATTGGTTTTCTGATCCAGAGCGTCAGTTGAAGCAACACCAATCACCATATTTTTGTCGCCGTCATGACAAGCCGGATACATTGGTAGCTTATCTAATGAATGTCCATAACCACCTGATTCTTCATTACCAGCGGCCGCTACAACAATAACGCCAGCCTTATAGGCTCTTTCAATCGCTTCAGCCAAACTCTGGCTATAGCCATAACCGACAAAACTTAGATTAATAATATCGGCGCCATTATTAACCGCGTAATCAATTGCTTGAATAATACGAAAAGTATTGCCAATCCCCCTATCATCCAAAGCTTTAAGCGGCATAATCTTGGCACGCCAAGTAACACCAGCTACGCCAGCCGCATTATTGCCGGAAGCAGCGGCTACACCAGCCACAATGGTGCCATGGTGAATTCCATCCTCGGTAAAACCAGCTGTAAACTTAGGATTAGGATCAGCGACATTATTAACAAAATCCCAACCATTAACATCATCAATAAAACCATTACCATCATCATCTTTGCGATTATTTGGTATTTCCCTTGGGTTGCGCCAAATATTATCCTTTAAATCTGGATGATCAATTTGAACGCCTGAATCGATAATAGCAATAGTAATATCTGGACTTTCGCGCCTTTCGTCCCAAGCAGTTTCAGCTTTAATTTTCTGAAGATACCACTGATTATCATAAGCACTATCTGATGGTGACAAAGCTGCTTTAAAAGAATCCGGAGCTATAAAAAAATCATCAGCCGCCCGGGTTATTGATTGCCAGCCAAAAAAACCGATAATTGCTACCAGTCCCAAAAATATTGATTTTTTGTGGCTTTTAATCATTGGTCTGCTCTAAAATATTTAAAGTTTCCTTGGCTGCTTTTTGCCAACTAAATAATTTGGCTCGAGCTAATCCAGCCTTACTTAAATTATAGCGTAAATCTTGATTATTAACTATCTCTGCTAGTCTCTTAGCTAACTCATTGGCATTAGTTGGATCAAAATAAAGACCAGCCTCGGTGGCGACTTCAGGTAGTGATCCTGAATCAGCTGCAATTATCGGTGTCCCGAGAGCCATGGCCTGAACTAATGGCATACCAAAACCTTCATACCAAGAAGGCATAACAAAAGCCAAAGCTGATTTTAGTAAAGCTGGGATATCATTTTCTGGAGTCCAGCCCAATTCTTTGACTCTATTTTTTAAAACTGGGTCGCCGAGTAAATTCGCTACAGTCGCAAACTCTTGGCCACGCTTACCAGCTAAAACTAATTCCTCTCGACTATCTCTATTATCCTGGCAATACTGACGAAAACCATTAAGCAAACCAATAATATTTTTTTTACTTTCTAGTCGGCCAATATATAAAAAATATGGCTCACTTAAATCATAACGCCTTAAAACTTCGTTATTTGAGGCTATTTTTTCTGGATTATATAAATCCCCGTCATAACCATGATAAACAACTTCAACTGCTTTACTGGCTGAGGCTGGAAAATATTTAAATAGCTCTTGCCTAGTAAACTCAGAGACAACAATCAGTTTATCAGCTTTTCTAATGGCTTGTTTGGTTGACCATTCTAAATAATCACGATCTGACTTTTTATAAAATTGACCATAAGCCATAAAGCCAACATCGTGGATGGTATTAACCAATTTAGCTCGAGAAAATAAAGGCAAAACATGCGATGGTACAAATAAAACTTGAGGTGGAAAAAGTAACATTTCCAAAGTTAACCGGCCTAAAGTCCAAAAACGCTTGAACGGCCAACGCAAAACTTTTAATTTTACATTACTATACTGCCGAGCCAACTGAGTAAATTCTAAATCAAACGGCTGATCACTATACAAAATATATTGATTTCGACGATCAAGAGCAATTAAGCCTTTGATAATATAATAAGCATACCACTCGGTACCGGTTTTTTGCTGACGGTTGGCGCGAGAAGCATCGATACCAATTAGCATATTAGCGAGTTGCGAAAATTGATCGCTTATAACTATCTAGATTTTCCAAAGCAATACCAGTTCCTTTAACCACACAAGTCTTGGGATCTTCAGCCATAAAAACGGGCACATCAGTTGTTCTAGAAATTAACTGATCTAGGTTGCGCAGTAAAGAAGTTCCCCCGCTCAAAACAATACCTTTTTCCATAATATCAGAAGCGAGCTCTGGCGGTGTTTCGCGTAAAATACTTTTAGCTGCACCAATAATTGCCTCAAGCTCATGCTGGATAGCTTCAGTTACATCGTCTGAAGTAACAGTGATAATTTTAGGTAGACCAGTTAAAATATCTCGGCCCTTGATATCAATCGATAACTTTTCTGTTAAATAAAGCGCGCTGCCAACACCAATCTTAATTTCTTCAGCAGTTCGCTCACCAATGGCTAGATTATATTTACGACGAATATATTCAATAATTGAAAGGTCGATTTTGTTACCGCCAACCCTAACAGAAGTTGCTGTAACTACGCCACCCAAAGAAATAACCGCCATTTCCGCTGTTCCACCACCAATATCAATAATCATATGGCCAGAAGCTGAACCAACGGCAATATCAGCACCAATCGCAGCGGCGACTGGCTCTTTAATCAAATAAGCGGCCTTAGCTCCTGCTCCCAAGGTTGCGTCAATAACAGCGCGCCGTTCAGTTGAAGTAATACCAGCTGGAACTGCCACCATAACTTCTGGGCGAAACAAACGAATACCCCCAAGGGCTTTATTAATGAAATAACGAATCATGACCTCGGTGGTATGATAATCAGCAATAACCCCGTCCTTCAAGGGTTTGACAGCAATAATTGTGTCTGGGGTTCGACCGACCATATCCTTGGCTTCATTACCAACAGCCAAGATTTTCTTATCAGTCATGGAAACTGCTACCACACTTGGTTCGTTGACAACAATGCCCTTTTTCGGCAAGTGAACCAAGGTATAAGTCGTTCCCAAATCAATAGCAATACGGTTAATAAACATGTGAGAATTTACTACAAGTAAAACAAAATCAAAAAGCTTAAAAGCCTAGCTGTAGTATAGCAGATAAGCTTAAAAAATCAATGGAAAAAGCTCTTTTTTGGGGTAAAAGAAAAAGCCAGTCGCGGGTTAGCGCAACTGGCTTAAAAGTTGGGTTAGTTTATGGCATTTTCGATGAATTGTTCAGCCTCACCATCACCGGTGATATAGTCCATGATCTTTCTAAAAACTAGTTGATGATTTTCCTCTGAGACTGCAGCAAAAACTTTATGAATTTTCTGCCCCAAATTACTTAAGCTATCAATAGCTCTTTGACTGTTTTGGCTTAAAATAACTAAATCTTGATTTAAGTCAGCATAATCCAAACCACGAGCTTTCATAGTAGCCATTAAACCGCTCGGAGTAGGATCAGCTATTATCAAAAAGGTTTCTTCTGGAAATTCTCCGGATTCAATTTCGTTAAATTTTTTTGAATATACAGTAAACATCATCTTATCTACTGCAAATTTAGTCACCTCTTTTAGAGCTGGACAGTCGGGCATGTCCAGAAACACAATATTGAAACTTTTGCCAAAAGCTTCATCTAAAAAAGACAAAACTTTTTCAGCGTCTTCATGGCTCAAAATTTTTGTGAATAACATTTTTGAATGATCAATAACATTTTCGGTCATAACTACTTTACCTTTTTTCATTCTTCCTCCTCTGACTATTTTTATCCGGTCAGTGCGGATTTTTTCTTATTTTGCCCAATTGGGCTTTTTTATTAATGAACGAACCTTTTCAAAACACTATACCGTATCAGACTTCTTTTAAAATGTCAAGAGAAAAAAGCCGCTCAAGGCGACTGTTATTAGTTTATCTTACTTTGGACTGTTTTTTATGGCCAAAAAGCTACTTCCAAAATCAAATCTAGACCAAATTGTCTTTTAACTTCAATTTGAACTTTTTCAATTAAAGCGCGCATTTCTTGAGCCTTGGCTCCACCATTATTGACTAAAAAATTAGAGTGCATCGGACTAACCTGAGCTCCCCCAATAAAAAAACCAGCTAGTCCCGCTTGTTCGACAATAAAACCAGCTGGCACTTCACCGCGACCAGTTGCCCCAATAGCTTCGGCCTTGGCTAAAAGCTCTGGAGATTTGCTAGCAACCTCGGTAACTAAAGCATTTTTAAAAATACAGCCGGCGCTAGGTAAAATTGGATGTTTTTCTCGACGATATTGGCGATGACTTTCAGCAATCTTTTGTAATTCATCTTTCTGACCAGGTTGCAAAATAAAACTAGCTGACCAAATTAGTAATTCTGGTCGTTCTTTAAAAATACTATGCCGGTAAGCAAACTGGCATTCGTCGTGGTTAAATTTTTCTAAAGTATTGGTTTTAAAATTATACGCAACAACTTCGGCTAAATTATCAGCTATCCAACCCCCAAAAGCCCCGGCATTACCACGAATTGCTCCACCGACTTGCCCAGGGATACCTGCAGCCCATTCTAAACCAGCTAAACCATTTTCAACCGCCTCACTAACTAATTTTGATAAGCTGCAGCCAGCACCAATAGTTATTTTTAAACCATCAACTACTGGACCGACAGCTGGTAAAGCAATAACTAGGCCATTAACCCCTTCATCGGCAATTAGCAAATTACTACCGCCACCCAAATATCTAGTTGAAACATTGTTAGCCTGAGCCCATTGCCAGACTTGATCCAGCTGACTAAGCGATTCGATTTGAACAAAATACTCAGCTGGCCCGCCAATCTGATAGGTAGTAAACGGTGCTAGCTTAATATTTTCTTGGATAAATTCTGGTTTTTGGACAGTCATAAAACTATTTTTTACCTAATAATTGCTGGCCAGCACGAAAAATATCACCAGCCCCCATTAAAACTACTGCCTGCTCATCATTAATTGTCTGACGCAAATATGTGATCAAACTATCCATATCATCGAAATAACCGACTTCATCATTTTTACCGTTATTTTTTCGACTCATCTCTATTTTGTTAGCCAATTCTTGGCCAGAAATTCCACCCTCTGCTTCGCGAGCTGAGCCGTAAATCTTTAAAATCCCAACCTCATCAGCTTCATTAAAACTAGTGGCAAAATCATCAAGCAAAGCAATAGTTCGACTAAAAGTATGTGGATGAAAGAAAACTCGTAGTTTCTTTTCTGGATAACGCTGTTTTAGAGCCGTAATACTTGCTTTAATTTCAGTTGGATGATGAGCATAATCATCAATAATGTCTGCTCCCTGAAATTGGCCTAAAGTTTCCAGGCGCCTAGCTGTGCCACTAAAAGCAGCAATTCCTTCACGGATCTTATAAAGTGGCAAACCTAGCTCTACGCTAGCCGCCAAAACAGCTAGAGCATTACTAACATTATGCTTACCTGGTAAACTAGCGCTAAAATCGCCCAAATCACCAGCATTAGCTACGGCCATCCGACTCAATTTCTCGTCTTCAGCCTCATCATCCAAGTCAACGCCCATCTTTACTTTAAAATACTGGCGACCATTAGCTTGACTAAGACCATAAGCAACATAATCAGCGGCACTATCAATAGCGTAACTAATAATTCGACCACGACAATGAACTGGCGCAATCTTTCTAATGATTGGGTCATCGTAATTGGCTATTAAATAACCATCAGTCGGAATCTTGGCGATAAAATCAATAAAGGCTTGCTGGTAATCTTCTGGCGTAGGGTAAAAATCAACATGATCATAATCAATGTT
>DAOQAO010000004.1:0-18775 GCA_035354095.1 bacterium
AAATCAATCAATTTGGTTGCTAAATCTTTAGCTAATTCGATTGGAGATAGGCCAAACTTTTTAGCTGCCGCAAAACAAGGCCAACTCAGATCACCCAATTCTGGCTGCGGCGGAACCAATAAATCAGCCCGATCAGCAATCGCTTCGGGTAGCTCTTGATTGATCGCTGCAACAATTTTTTCAGTAATTTTACTATACCAAGTCATACTAGCTAGCTAGCTTTAAATACCAAAATTGCTTCTTACCTTTTTGCAGTAGCACTGGTTTAGTGGTCAAATTAATCACTGCCTGACTATCACTAACAACTTGTTCGGCTACTTTTACCCCGCCTTGTTCAACTAAACGGCGAGCTTCGCCACGGCTAGTAGCAATTTGAAGCTCTAAGAGTAAATCAATAATTGACCAATCGGCTTTAGTAAATTCAACTGTCGCAATATCTTCAGGTAAAGCTTTTTGTTGGACAACTTTAATAAAATAATCTTCCGCTTGGCTAGCCGCTTCCAGTCCATGATACATGGTTACCAATTCTTTAGCCAAAGCCATCTTGGCATCACGAGGATTAGCGCCGTTTTTTAGCTCAGTTTCATAACGAGCTATTTCAATCAATGGAACACGGGTCATCAAAGTAAAATATTTGATGATTAGTTCATCGCCAACGCCCATAATTTTAGCATACATAGTGCTCGGTTCATCGGAAAAAGTAATGGTATTACCCCAGCTCGAGCTCATTTTACGACCATCAGTCCCCTCAGCTAAAACAGTCATTAAAATATTTTGTGGTTCTTGGCCAAAATGTTCTTGGAGTTTGCGACCAGCTAAAAGATTGAAGCGTTGATCAGTCCCGCCAAGCTCAATATCTGACTTAACCATAACTGAATCATAACCTTGCATAATCGGATAAAGCATTTCGCGCAAAGATACCCTAGTGCCAGCATCTAGGCGACGGCGGATATTATCACGAGCAATAAATTCAGCGACAGAAAATTGATCGGCTTGCTCACCAATCTGTTCATAGGTCAGACTACCCAACCATTCACTATTGTAATGAAATTCACAATTATCTAGGTCAATTAATTTACCAGCTTGCTCGAAATACTTAGCCATATTGGCTTTAACCTGTTCTTTAGTCAGCATTGGCCGCTCGCTGTCTTTATCGGAAGTATCACCAATAACACCAGTAAAATCACCAACAATAAAAACTATCTGGTGACCAAGGCTTTGTAAATCGCGAAGCTTTAAAATTGGAATTGATCGTCCCAAGTGTAGATTGGGACTAGTTGGATCAACACCAAGTTTAACCCTTAGTTTTTTACCGCTCAACAATTTTTTGCGCAAATCTTCTTTGACAATTACTTCGTCAACACCGCGCGATAATATTTCGTCAATTATTTGCGGATCAGTATTTATCATATATTTAACGGCCGATAAGCGGACAAGACCGCTCAGCCAATTCATTAATTATATTTTTCAAAAGCTCATGACGAGCAGCCATTTCTTCTGAAGCTTGGTCAATTTTAATAATCACTTTAAATTTAAGACCAGTTGCTGTTAATTCTTCAAAATAAAATTGTGGCTCAGCAACAACTTTTTGATATTTTCCAGCCACTGTTTTAGCTGCCGCCATCACACCAGCTTCAATATCGACTAATTTGCTGCTGGGTCCGGCAACGGCTGACAAACTCAGACGCCAACCTTTTTCACTTTGACCATAGCTAACCACTTTTTGATTGGCAAACAAGCGATTGGGCATGATAATTTTTTCACCAGCTGCGGTCTTGAGGCGAGTTGAGCGCCAAGAAATATCCTCGACCTTGACGACCGTGCCATCATCCATTCTAAGATAAGCACCAACCCGGATGGTTTTATCAATAATTACAAAAACCGCCGCAAACAAATTGGATAGTGTTTCTTGTAGACCTAAAGCAATGGCAACACCAGCTACCCCTAGCCCAGCCCAAAGTGGACCGATGTCAATATGCCAAATCTGACCGATAGTTAGCAGTGCAATAATATAAATCACGGCCTGGACTGCCCGTTGTAGTATCAAGCGCATGGTCGGGTTAATATGTTCTGAGCCTTGATGACGCTCAATTAAGCGACGATTAAAGCCAGTACACCAACGAGATAGTGACCAAGCTGCCGCTAAAACGACAACGGAAACTATGGAATTAATAAGCCACATATTGTTTAATTATTTTTGTTGTAAAGCATTATATTCAGCTTGCCAGTCAGCTAATTTTTGGCGTTCAGCTTCAACAATTTTAGCTGGCGCCTTGGAAGCAAATTCCGGATTAGCTAGACGCTGTTCTAGATTTTTAATCACTTGAGCTAACTCAATCAGTCTTTTTTGATTTTTCTCTGCCGATCCTTTATCTTCAATTTCACCAAATAAATAAAAACTAATGGACCCGCAAACTCCAGCTAAAGATTTTTCTGGAGCTACAGCCTCAGCAACCACCTCCACATTTTCTAGTCCTGTTCGCAGGCGTTTAATAAGCTCAACTTGTTCTGTAATCAAGTTAACTGCCGAACCAGCGGCAATAATGACTGATAGTTTTTGGCTTGGAGCAATCTGTTGACTGCTGCGCAAATTACGAATTTCAACAATTAGTGATTGAATCAAAGCAAAGTCTTGGCCTTGACTAAAATCGCTACCTAGTGGCTTTGGCCATTTAGCAATAATTAACGGCTCATTAATTTCTAGTTGCTGCCACAAAACTTCAGTCACAAAAGGAATAAACGGTTGCCACAAAATTAGCAGATTTTTAAAAATATAGCCTAAAATATTGGCCTTTTGGCTAGAAGCTTCAATCTTACTAACCTCTAAATACCAATCGGCTAAATCATTCCAAGTAAAATCACGCAAAGCTTCGCCAGCTAAAGAAAATTCATAGTTATCAATTCTCTGACCAACTGTTTTAGTAAGTTCATCAAAACGACCCAAAATCCACTTATCAGCCAAAGTCATCTCTGATAAGTCTAGATTGTTGTGGACATAAACTGTCTTATCAGGTAACAGTGACAAAATATAGCGACCAATATTCCAAAGCTTATTAACAAAATTACGATAGCTGGCAATCTTATCAACCCCTAGGCGACAGTCGTTACCTGGTGTAATACCAATCAGGAGTGACAAACGAACAGGATCGGTGCCGTAAAGGTCAATCATATCTAGCGGATCAAGACCATTGCCTTTGGACTTACTCATTTTCTTACCATGTTCATCTAGTACTAGCCCGTGAAGATAAACATCACGGAAAGGAACTTCACCAACTGCGTAAAGCGACATCATAATCATGCGCGATACCCAGAGTGGCAAAATATCATAACCAGTTTCAATAACCTGATTGGGATGAAATTTAGCTAAATCACCGGTTTTTTGACCATCTTTAAAATTGTCTGGCCAACCAAGAGTGGAAAAAGTCCACATACCAGAAGAAAACCAAGTGTCCAAAGTATCTGGATCTTGTTGCCAACCATTACCTTCTGGTGCAGTTTCGCCAACAAAGATCTCGTCACCCCGGTACCAAACCGGAATCTGATGACCAAACCAAATCTGCCTAGAAATACACCAATCATGCAAACCTTTCATCCAATCTAAATAGCTGCGCTGGAAACGCTCGGACACAAAACGAATCCGACCCTTTTCGACCACTTCCAAAGCGGCTTCCTTGAGCGACTTGCCATTTAAACGAGAGAGCGGCCGGTCAACGCTCACAAACCACTGCTCTGATGGTAATGGCTCAATGGCTGTGCCACAACGATAACAAACTGACAAATTGTGAGTAATAGTTTCTTGCTTAATCATCAGACCCCGTTTTTCAAGTTCTTCAACCACTAGCTGGCGAGCTTCCTCAACTGAGCGACCACTAAATCGACCAAGTCCATCGGCCATAAGGCCATCAGTCGTGATAACTTTAACTATTTCTAAATCGTGCTTTTCTTTAAACTGCCAATCCGTCATAGAGTGGGCTGGTGTTACCCCAACAGCGCCGGTACCAAAATTGGCATCAACTGTCCAATCTGCAATAATCTTGATAGTTAATAGTTGACCACAAAAATCAACTTGGTAAATCTGACCAATATATTGCTTATATCGTTCATCTTGTGGATTGACTGCTACCGCCGTATCCCCAAGCTTAGTTTCTGGACGAGTAGTCGCAATAGCAATAGGAAAATCAGATGAATATTTAAAAGTATAGAGCTCAGTTGGCTGCTCTTTGTATTCAACTTCATCATCAGCCAAAGTGCTTTGACAACGCGGACACCAATTAACAATTCGTTCGCCACGATAAATAGCACCATCTTCATACATCTGCTTAAACATGGTGCGGACAGCTAGCTGACGCTGATCATCCATAGTAAAAGCGAGCCTTGACCAATCTAGCGAAGCCCCCATCTTTTTTATTTGATGCAAAATTGTGGCCTGAGTTGAACCGACATATTGCCAAACACGGCGCAAAAATTCTTCTCGACCATAATCATGGCGAGTTTTACCTTCAGTTTGATAAAGTTTCTTTTCAACTACATTTTGAGTAGCAATAGCGGCATGATCAGTTCCTGGTAACCATAAAGTTCGCTCACCTTGAGCGCGATGATACCTGATTAACAAATCTTCAATCGCTAGCATGGCCGCATGACCCAAATGTAATTTGTCGGTAATATTTGGTGGTGGCAAAACTATGGAATAGCTTGGCGCATCGGCTGGAAAAGGTAAATTATCTGGATTAAAAAAGCCACTATCTAGCCATTGCTGATAGATTGCTTCTTCGTAATTTTTTGGTTCGTAAGCTTTAGCAAGTTCAGTCATAAAATTCAATAAAAACTGCTGTTAGCATAACAAAAACACCTTGAAAAAGCAAGGTTTTCTAGCTTTTAAGTAAGAAAAAGACACGCCAGTTAAAGCGTGTCTTAAAAAGTTATCTGAGTTTCAGGATTTTGGTAGTATTACTACCACTCCCCTTAACTCGAGCAAAATAGATTCCGGCTGGAACTTTTTTGCCATTTTTGTTTTGACCATTCCAACGCGAATTAACTTCGCTAATTTTCTGGCCCTTACTGTTAAAAATTTCAATTGCCGTTTCTCTTACTGTTTTTTGATCAACAGTAAAGGAAACTGTGTTTGAGAAAGGATTAGGGTAGGCAGTCAGCTTAGCCGAAGGCACAACAGTTGTCACATCTTCTGACGAAGTGACGGTGCCCAAGCTACGGCTAATTGCCTGAATGAAAGTAACGCCCTCTGGCATTACTATTTGAACAGCGTTCCTGTTATTTGTCTCCGTACTGGGTTCCATGGCGTTACTAAAACGCAACAACTCGGAACCATCTACAAAAACTTCCTGTGACCAGATTTCACCGCTGGCTGTCATTCCCTGAACAGCAAAAAAGTTATTGCCGTTCGGCTGAATCGTGATTATCTGGCCGTCGATTTGAACCTGAGTTTGAGGTGAACCATTATAAGTAAATAATTCACCAATACCCAAACCCTGAACCAGCGGACTCGTTGGATCAACCAACCAGTGGTTTAAAAACCATAAATTAGACCAACTAACCCAAGGTGTAATCACCCAGGCAGCGGCATAATTCAAACCCTGGGTATAAAGATGACTATTGTAGTCTGGACCAGTTTGACCAGCGAGACTGACATCGAAATCGGTTCCATTAACAACTCCATCGTTGTTAACATCACCACACTTACGATTCTGCGTATGGAAAAATACGGTCTTGTTTGTATACATGTAATCTTCCCAACCGCCATTGATCTGAGGCCCAAAAGCAGCATATAAATCAATTGCCAACCAAGCATTATCAATATTGCTTGTCGGCCTAACTAAACAGGTTCCCAACCCAAAATGCTGGCAACCTGGCCAACTATTGGGTTGGTTCGAAAACCAAATTCCCTCAAAATAATTATCTCCTAGACTAGGAGAATAATTACCGTTTTGGTTCAACCATGGTGCTTCCCAAACACCAAGATGGAGAATATCAGTATCGTTGTGGCTGACTCGGAAATCGAAAAAATCCAATGAGTCCACTCCAGCATTAATGCCAGTAAGAAAAAATGCACTTTGACCAGGAAAGAGAAATAAATCGCTCCCAAAGTCGTCACCAAAAAATACTGTTGTTGTTGCAAAAACATTTGTAACAACAAATAAAAATAAAATAATCCCAATAATACTAATACTTGCCTTCATTTTTCCTCCTCCCCCTTTGGGGTTTTCGTTTTTTTATTTTATTTTTTTAAAGGACTTGTTAAGATAATAACATATTATCTAACTTTAGTCAATAGCCTTTTAGCTAAAATCACTGTAAATAAATAATATAGAGCAACCACTAATATTTTCAAGTTATCTGGCCAATCAACTAAGTAACTAGCCAGAGGTAGACTAGCTAAAAAAGCAATAACTTCTAATAAAATTTTTAGTAGCCAACCAGCTGGTGCAAAAATAAAGACTCCGACCGCTGGATAAAACAGAGTTGAAAAACTCGCTAACAGTAAAGAAATGGTTAGCCACGGCAAAGCCCAAACGACTAGTAGATTAGCTAGTGGTGCAATTAAAGAAATTTGACCAAATTGCCAAAAAATCAAAGGCCAAGTCCAAACTTGAGCCGCCAAAGTTGAAGCTAGACTTTCTTTAATTATTTTTAAGCGAACAACAGGCCAGCGCTCAAGCCAGGTCTGCCAAAAATCAGTCCAATAAATTAGCCCTAAAACTGCTAGAAACGATAGACCAAAACCAAGGTCACCCCATAAATAAAACGGATTAACCACCAGCATTAAGCTAGCACTAATTAAAAGCAAATGAATATCTAGGCTAGCTCGGCCAGTTTCCTTGCCCCATAAAATAAGTAGACCAAAAAGACCTGCTCTGACCGCTGAGGCTGGCGCACCAATTAGTAAAACATAGACGCTAATAATTAAACTAGTAACAGCAATGGCTGAGCGCCGCGGAAAACTAATTAGCAGCAAATTATTAGCAATTAGTAAAACTAGCAAACTAATATTAAAACCAGACACCGCTGTAATATGACTAAGGCCAGTTGCTGATAATTTCTGCTGCCACTCTGGAGTTAGTTGGCCATCACCGCCCCAAACCAGTGGTCCAGCTAGACTAGCCGCTGGCTCTGGCAAAGCTTTAGTTAAGTTTTTAGCTAATTTTATTTGCCCACTTTGTAATAATTGCCAGAGATTCGATTTCTTTTGAGCAATCAGTTGCTTGTCCTTGGCTTTAATAATAGCACCAACTTTCTGACGAAAAAGATAGAAACGATAGCTAAAAACCCCGCCAGCTGGTAGTGGCTCTGCCTTACCACTGACTTGCCAGATCTGGCCAGGCTCAGTATCGATTGGCCAGACAGCGGTTGAATTAACTAAAACTTTAAAATCAAAATGAGTAAAACCCTGTCCACAATTATAGCTAGCTTGTTTTAACATTGCTGAGTAACCACCAAAAGCTTTGGCTTTAGGCTGACCGACTAATTCACCCTGGATAATTATCGGCTGGCCGTAACAACTGCTCGGCAAACTTTTTTGATTAAAATTTTCACTGGCAGCAGAAAACCGCCAAAGACCAAGTAAAAAGAAAAAAATTAGCCAACTCAAACGACGAGTAGCTCGAAAAAACAAAAAACCGCCAGTAAGTCCTAAAAGTAGGCTTAAAACAATTATTTTCGGCCAGATAGCTGGCCAAAAAGCCATTAAACCAATTCCTAAAATGAAAGCTAGCCAAGGATAGCTAGCTAGAGATATCTGTCCCCCTCCAGACATAATCTTATTTTATTTTAAAACAAATTTATTGCCGTTGTTGCCAGTCCCAGAGCCAGTAAGCTTTAAGAAAAATATCTAAATTGCCATCCAAAACTCCATCTATATCACTAGTTGAAACATCGGTGCGATGATCTTTAACAATCTGGCTACCATACATAAAATACGACCTAATCTGTAGACCCCAATCAGCCTTAGTCTGCTGTCCTTTTAAGTCTTTTTTGGCTCTATCCAGCTCTTCACTTTGCTTTTGAGCCAGTTTAGCCTGTAGCACTGCCAAAGCCAAAGCTTTATTTTGATGCTGCGACCGTTCAGTTTGGCAAGTAACCACTAAACCGGTTGGCAAGTGAGTTAGGCGAACCGCTGAATCGGTCGTGTTAACTCCTTGTCCACCTGGTCCAGAAGATCGAAAAACATCAATTTGTAAATCACTATCAGTAATAATTGGAGCTTCAGCAGCTGGCAATTCTGGCAAAACCTCGACCATGGCAAACGAAGTCTGGCGTAGATGCTGGGCATTAAATGGTGAATTACGCAATAGACGATGAGTGCCATTTTCTCCTCGAAGCATTCCATAAGCCAAGGGTCCAGCTAGTCTAATAACTACACTTTTAAGACCAGCTTCATTACCACTTTGTTCATCAATCACTTGGCTAAACCAACCATGTCGATCAGCTAAACGCAAATACATTCGCTCAAGCATAGCTACCCAATCTTGAGCATCAACACCGCCAGTACCAGCGTGAATTGATAAAATTACCGGCAAATCATCATGCGGTTGATCAAAAAAACGATTGTTTTCAAGATTATCAACAATAGCAGTAAGCTCAGCTATTTCTTCATTAATTAAATCCTCAGTTCCACTATCAGCTGATTTAATAATCGTTGCCAAATCAGCCAAGCGCTTGGTGATTTGTTGATAATCGCTAATTTCCTTTTGGATTGCTTCAATCTTTTTTAACAATTGGCCAGCTTCCTGTGGTTTTGACCACAAATCTTCAGCTTGGGCTTGCTGCTGCAATTCTTGCAATTGCTTTTCTTTGGCAGCTAAGTCAAAGCCACCTCCCAATTTCTAGGAGGCGCTGCTGCAAAGCCTCAAAAGACTGGCTAGTTAATAACTCTACCATAAATTAATGAATAGCTGAAACCTGATTGATTAAATCATTAAGCACTGGCGGCAAATAAATAGCACCGGCAATCAATGGAATTAAAATAAGCAAAAGCTTTAGCCATCCGCCAATTCTTTGCCAGCGAAGATAGCGATAAATCTTTTTAGTATCTTCTTTTATTTCAGCAATGGCCGCTGCTTGTTCAGCCAAGATACGACGCAATTCTTCATCCATAAGGATCAAGTAAAAAATTATACTACCATTATAACAAAAAAATAGCTGACCACCAATTAGCGATCTTCGGTTTGTTTAATTACTTCTTGAGCTACAGAGACTAAGTGCTCCATTTCAGCGTCAGTATAAGACCGGCCAGCTGCCAAATTGGGATCTAATATTTCTCTAGTTAAATAACCTTTTTGCAAGAACCACTGTTTGGCACCACGAAGTTGTTCCGACATTAAACGAATATCACTTTCGCCTAAAATTTCTGGCACCAAAGTCGTTCTAAATTGATAATCAACTATATTTTGCCCAATCAACCACTTAGCAGTTTTTTTAGCTTCCTCAGTCAACCCAGTTAAAATATCAGCGGCAACTGGCATAACGCGGTGATATCTTTCCCAAGGAGCCTTAACATCCATGGCTACATAGTCAATCAAACCAGCTTGGGCTGCCTCTATAACCACCTGGCTATTAGTCCCATTGGTATCAAGCTTAACCAAAAATCCTCGTTTCTTAATTCCTTTTAACATCTCTAGCAAATCTTGGTGCAAAGTCGGTTCGCCACCGGTAATTACTACCGCTTCCAGCCGCCCTTTTCTTTGATCTAAAAAAGCCCACAAGTCAGCCAACTGAATCGCTGGCTGACTTGTAGTATTTTTGGCACCAGCCTTTTCAGGCCGGACAAGCAAGGGGTTGTGACAATATCGGCACAAAAAATTACAACCTTTGGTAAAAACAATCGCTGCAACTTTATCAGGATAATCAAGTAAACTAACTGGTTGTAAACCGCCGATAAGCATGCTGGTTATTTAACAACCGCAGCTATCGTTTTCTTCATGGCTGACAAAAGTTCGACGATTAGCAAATTCAGCCTGTTTGGCGTCATTCCACTGTTTAACTGGCCTCAAATAACCAGTAACTCGGCTGTAGACTTCGCAGGGAGTGCGTTGCATTTCTAATGGGGACATAGCATGGGGATTAAATTAATAAAAAACAATTGGATTAGGCCATCTCGACCACAGCCGGCTCAGGATGATAACCAATTTCTTCATCACACTTGGGGCAATAATGGTGCTCACCAGCAATATAGCCATGTTTTGGACAAACAGAAAAAGTCGGAGTAATTGTAAAATATGGCAAATGGTAATTTTCAGCAATTTTGCGAACTAAAGTCCGAACAGCCGCTGTGCTCGGCAAAGATTCACCCAAGAAAAAGTGCAAGACTGTGCCGCCGGTATATTTAGTTTGCAAACTGTCTTGCAATTCTAGAGCCTCAAAAATATCTTCAGTAAAATTAACTGGCAACTGACTTGAATTGGTATAAAAAGGAGCTTGTTCTGGACTCTGGCTATTGGCCGCTTTGATATTCGGATAAAGGTCATGATCTAGACGAGCCAGACGACGAGAAGTACCTTCAGCTGGAGTAGCCTCTAGATTGTAAAGATGATTGGTTTCTTCCTGAAATTTACCCAAGGTTTCACGCATAAAATCTAAAACTTCTTCAGCAAACTGGTGACCGGCTGGGCTAGTAATATCATCAGCAATTGGCTCAAAATTGAGCAAAGCTTCATTCATGCCAACTAGTCCAATAGTTCCAAAATGATTATTCCAGTAACCGCCAAATCTTTCTTTAACTGCTTGCAAATAGTGACGAGCATAAGGATAAAGTCCGCCTTCGGTCAGTCTTTCCACCATTTCTCGTTTAACCTCTAAACTTTCTTGGCCTAACTTCATCAATTTACCCAATCTTTCCAAGAACTCTTCTTTAGTCTTACTCAAGTAACCGATTCTTGGTAGGTTGATAGTGACTACACCAATTGAACCAGTCAAAGGGTTGGCACCAAATAATCCACCACCCCGTTTACGAAGTTCACGATTGTCTAAACGCAACCGGCAACACATTGATCTGGCATCATCTGGATCCATGTCTGAATTGATAAAATTAGAAAAGTAAGGAATACCATACTTGCGGGTCATTTCAAAAATCTTTTCAGCTACGGTTGAATTCCAATCAAAATCTTTAGTTAAATTGTAAGTTGGAATTGGGAAAGAGAAAACACGACCCTTAGCATCACCTTCCATCATTAATTCAGCAAAAATGGTATTTAACATGTCAATTTCCGGCTGAAAATCCTTGTATCGTTCTGGTTTTAATTCACCGCCAATAATAACATTTTCTTCACCCATTAGCTTGGACGGCTTTAAATCCATGGTAATATTGGTAAACGGTGTCTGAAAACCAACCCTAGTTGGGACATTGACATTATAAAGAAACTCCTGCATTGACTGCTTGACTTCAGCATAAGTCAAACGATCATAACGAATAAATGGGGCCAAATAAGTATCAAAACTAGAGAAAGCTTGAGCTCCAGCCACTTCACCTTGAACAGTATAGAAAAAATTAATCACCTGACCTAAGGCAGTTCTAAAATGCTTTGGCGGTTTTGATTCAATCTTACCGCTAACACCACCAAAACCCTTGAGTAACAAATCCTTCAAATCCCAGCCAGCACAATAAGAAGCTAAAATTTGTAAATCATGCAAATGAAGATCACCGTTTTGATGAGCTTCACGAATTGGTGCATTGTAAACCTTATTTAACCAATAAGTCGATGAGATAATTGAAGAAAGATGGTTGTTGAGCCCCTGCAAGCTAAAACTCATATTGGAGTTTTCTTTGACTCGCCAATCATTTTGCTTAAGATAATCATCCATAATCTTTTCCGAATCAACCATTAGCGACATATTGCGCAAACGAGAATGCTGATCACGGTAAAGAATATAGGCCTTAGCAACTTTAATTAAACGATTGTTGATTAACACCTCTTCAACGATATCTTGAATTTCTTCAACTGCTGGAATACTGCGTTCGTGAAATTTTAGGTTAACCAATTTAACAACTTCATCAGCAATTTTGATGGCTTTTTCTTCGTCTTCTGGCCCAACAGCTGAAATAGCTTTAGCTACAGCATAGACAATTTTCTGCTGATCAAAATCAACAATTTCTCCAGATCGTTTACAAATTTTGCTAATACCTTGACTCATAGGGGGTGGCAATTATTTTTTTAACTTCAACAGTTTCTGCAATTCTTGGCTTAAGTCTTTTAATTCGAAATCTGAATAAACACTAGCGAAACGAATATAAGCGACCTTATCTATTTTTTTAAGCTGTTTCATAACAATCCGACCAATATCTTGGCTGATAATTTCTGATTGTCTTACAGCTTGGATATCTCTCTCGATTAAATTGACTAATTGCTTGAACTGATCACTGTCAATCGGCCGTTTTTCTGTGGCTTTCCGCAAACCGGAAACCATTTTATCACGGCTATAGGCCTCTTTGCGACCATCCCGCTTAATAACTTGAAGATCCAAAATTTCAGTTTCTTCGTAAGTAGAAAAACGAAAACCGCATTTTAAACATTCGCGGCGGCGGCGGATCGACAAGCCATCAGTGGCGACTCGCGAATCAACTACCTTGGTGTCAGAATGGTAACAAATCGGACATTTCATGTTTTTTGGCTAAAACTACATATTGTGTCTTAAAAGTTTTATCTTCCACTAAATGTAGTTATCTGATGACTAAATTATAGCACTTTCCATAATGATCGACAACAGCTAAAAAATGGCTAAAACTGATAAAAAATAAAAACTGTAAAGCCCAAACAAAAAAGCTACCAACTAATTGGTAGCTTTTTCTTTATCTTCTTTTTTCTAGTTCTAATTTTACATCAACTTTTTACGGATGAAAGTTGGAATACTAAGATCATCTTCATCTTCTTCACCAATAGAACTATTAGTTGGAGTCATTGGAACAACTGGACGAGCTGGTTCTGATTGAGCTTTTTTCAAAGCTGACATCAAACCTTTGCGATTTTCTTTGACTTCATCAACTACTTCTTCTGGTTGATTCTTTTCAACAAAAGTGGTTGGTTTATAAAAATGATCATAGCTCTTGGCTACAGTAACTGCCTCTTCACCAGGACGGCTATCAAAACCAGTAGCAATTACGGTAACTCTAATTTCATCTTTGAAATTGTTATCAACAGAAGTACCAAAAATAATTCGAGCTTCTTCATCAACTGAACTAGTAATAATCTTGGCTGCTTCATGAATTTCATCTAAGGCTAGGCTTGGTCCACCAGTAATAGTGAATAAAACTCCTTTAGCTCCATCAATTGACATTTCGAGTAGTGGTGAATTGATAGCAGCTTTAGCCGCTTCGATAGCACGATTCTCACCACTAGCCTGACCAATACCCATGAGAGCACTACCCGCATTCATCATGATTGACTTAACATCAGCAAAGTCAACATTAATCAAAGCCGGAACATTGATAATTTCAGAAATACCCTGAACACCTTGGCGTAAGATATCATCAACAATACCAAAGGCTTCCAAAATAGTGGTTTTCTTTTCAATAACTTGGAAAATGCGATCATTAGGAATAGTAATAACTGCGTCTAATTTATCAATCAATTCGGCTAGTCCACGATCAGCAATCTTTTTGCGTTGAGCGCCTTCAAAAGAAAAAGGCTTGGTAACAACAGCAATGGTTAGAGCTCCCAAATCTCGAGCAAGTTCAGCCACAACCGGAGATGCACCAGTACCAGTACCACCACCCAAACCACAAGTAACAAAAACCATATCAGCCCCTTTGAGAGCATCACGGATTTCATTTTGTGATTCAGCAGCTGCGTCACGACCCAAATCTGGATTCATACCAGCACCCAATCCCTTGGTAACAGTCTTACCAATATGGATTTTGACTGGAGCTTTATTATAATTCAAATCTTGAATATCGGTATTGATGACGATAAATTCGACACCCTTGATACCGCCTTCAATCATGCGATTGACGGCATTGCCGCCGGAACCGCCAACACCGACCACCTTAATCTTGGCCGGAGCTTCAACTGCTGGCTTGATTTCTGTCATAAGGATTATTAACTACAAGCTATAATTTAAACAAAGTATAATTGCTTTGATTGTAGATTATCTAAGCAAAAAAATCAAGGAAAAACTATTTCAGAAACAACGAACCAAACCAATCCTTGACCTTTTTAACAGCTTGGCCAGGTTTGAAGCCATTGCCGCCAGATTCACCGCTGGTCAAAAAATCATAATGATCGCCCCAAGCAACCAAGCCCAAGGCGGTCAAATAACTCAAATCATTAACCTTATCAATAACGGCTGGAATATTACGATTGGAACCAAGACAAACTGGCAGTCTGAGAGATTTTTTAGCCAAATCAGTTAGACCAGCTAATTTCGCACCACCACCAAGTAAAACTACACCAGCCGGTAGCATGCCAGAACGGCTAATCTTTTTGAGTTCAGCGTCAATTTTATGAAAAATTTCACCAACCCGGGCCTCAATAATTCCAGACAAGTATTTCATAGGCACAGTCATTGGTTCATCAACTTCATTATCTGGAGTAATTAGCGGAGTGATATCAATTTCTTCATCTTTATCAATCTTATCTGGATTGGCTTGGCCAAATTCAAGTTTAATTTTTTCAGCTAGATTAATTGAACAACGAAGTCCGATAGCAATATCGGCAGTAATATGATCAGAACCAATTGGCAGGACAGCGGCATGGAGTAATTGGCCTTCTTCAAAAACAGCTAAACTAGTAGTTAGCGAACCAATATTAACTAAGGCCACACCAAGCTCTTTGGAGCGAGCACTAACAACCGCTTCTGCTGCCGCTAGTGGCGCTAAAACTGGACTAACAATAGATAGACCTGCCTGTTCAATCGCTCTAGTTAAATTGCGAATCTGATTGGCTAAAGATTGAATAATTAAAACTTCAACCTCTAGGCGAATACCAGACATCCCAACTGGATTTTTAACATCTTCCTGATTATCAACTCGGTATTTTATCGGAATAACATGCAAAACTTCATAGTTGGCTGGCAAAGACAAAGCTTGAGCTGCCTCAATAACGCGATTAACATCTTCATCAGTAATTTCGTTATTAAGCTGATTGATGGCTACTACACCTTTACTGCGTTCACACTTTAAATCAGGCGCGCTAACTCCAATATAGACACTTTCAACACTAACCCCAATTAAGCGTTCTGATTTTTCCAAACAAGCCACCACCGAAGAAGCGACTTCTTCGATATTATTAACAATACCCTTGTTCATACCGGCCGATGGAGCTGAAACCGCACCGATAACCTGCATTTGGCCGCCGTTAAGCTGCCCAACTACTAATCTAATTTCTGTTGAGCCGATATCTAGTCCGGCTACCAAAGATTGGTCCCTCATATAAATTATTGAAAAATATTGATAAACAAATTAATTAATGGCCCTAAAAAAAGACAACAACCAACTAGAACCGACACACCAGCAGCCAAGAAAACTGCGGCTGCCATTATATCTTTAATTTCCTTGACATAAACATCCAGTCGCGGTTTCAATAAATCGGTTACTCGTTCTACGGCGCTATTTAATAGTTCCGCCACTAAAACCAAACCACAAGTCAACAATAATATCGCCCATTTAACTGCATTAAAATTTAAAAAAACTGCTAAAACTATGGCTACTAAACCGATTGTAAGTTCAACTGTGAAATTCTGCTCTTCCCGAAACACTCGAACAATACCTTGTTTGGCGTAGCGGAAACTCTTTAATAATCGTCGTATTTTTAACATATCTTTTGATCATCAACGAACTCTCGACTGATTTTTTCCATTTCTTGCCAACCAGCTTCATCAATATCGTCATAGCCAAGAAGATGCAAGATGCCGTGAGTGGTAATAAAGATCAACTCACGCCAAACTGAATTACCAAAACACTTAGCCTGGCGGACAATCTGCTGATAATCAATAATTATCTCACCAAGCTGCCCTTCATCATCGCTGCAAAAAGATAAAACATCAGTCACCTTATCTTTATGGCGATAAAGTCGGTTCAAGTGGCGAATCCTTTGATCACCAACTAATACCAAGCTGATTTCACCATCTCGACCTTGTTGTTCTAAAAAAATCTGACCAATCTTCTGCCACTTAACTAGATTAATTTTCTGCCTAGTCAGATTGCGGGCGACAATCATTTTCTTATTTATTAAAAACCAAGCTACTTGCCATTAAACGCAATATGTTGCTATAGCTCAACAGTTTAGTCTCTTCTGGGTTATAAGTTAGACTAACAATATAATCCAAACGAGATTGCGTTACATAAAAAACTAAGCCGTCCGGGCTTACTGCTACCTGTCGGCCATCAACAACCATCACATCAGCGGTCTGCCCATCAAACATTTCCTGATACCACTCAGCTAATTCTTGGCTAGATTTTTTAGGCAAGGTAACCAACTGAACAAATTGGTTATCACTAGCTCGGAAAATAGCTGAATCATCTTTACCTAACTGACTATTCCAAGTTGCTGGCGCCAAAACTGACCACTTACCATGCTTAACTGAAACCAAACCCTTATTCTTACTAATCTTGTCTTGTCCAATTGGATTATAGCCAGATCTGATTTCAGCTAGATCAGCATAACCATCACTGTCAGAATCAGCCTGATTGGCATTGGTTCCAAATATCGTCTCCTCCTTATCAGTTAGTCCATCTTGATCAGTATCAGTATCCAATAATAAATCATCACTAACATCAATGGTTGAGCTTGGGGTTGAACTAGCCTCTGGTTCAACAGTAACAATCGGCTGAGTAGTTACTGCCTGTTTTTGTTCATCATCAAATTTCCAGGCACCACTCTCTTTTACCATTTTAACTATAGCTATCTGACCATCTTGTTTAGTAATTGTTAGCGTAGCTGTATCACCATTAATTTCTTTAGTAATTTGGTCGGTTGGACTAAGTTCAATCATCATTGTTCGACTGATACTTAAAGTATTAGCTGCTTGACTCTCTGACAAACTATCCAAGCCCTCACTTTGTTCTAATATCTGATGAGCTTTAGCTTGGCTAGCACCAGCGGCAAAAATATTTAAATAATCTTTAAGAGTCAGGGCTTGATCCAGTTTTAATCTCAATTGTAAATAAACTTGTTCTGGGTCTTCGGTATTAACAAAAATTTCCCCTGACTCATTTTCAACTGCTTGCTGATCAGTTGAAGTTGGTGTCGTTGTTGGTTGATTAGCTTGATTTTCGGTAGTATTAGTCGGATTAAAATCAAAAATCGGCTTTTGATTGATAGCCCGATAACCAACATAAACTAAAACCGCTAATAGCAAAACGCCAATAGCCATAACAGCCAAACCGGTTTTATTGTTACCAGATGAACTTTTGGCTTTAAAACGAAAAGCCTTGGGCATTGTGTAAATACGCTGCCCAGTGCTATCGCCTTCTTTGACTTCACTCTGTTTGACAAACTCTATCTTTTCAGATAAATCGCCAGTTTCGTCAGAATAAGCTATTTTTGAATTATTGGTCGGTTGTTCCGACATAGTTAGTCTCTCAATATTTTGTCTTTATCTGGCTAATTTACCATCACCTAGCGGGTTGTAACCAGCTTTAACTTCATCACCATCAGTATAACCATCACCATCGCTGTCGGCTTTTAGCGGGTTGGTTTGATAAGTATTCAATTCTTCAGCATCAGTTAAACCATCTTGATCACTATCTAAATTGGTTGGAGTTTCAGTTAAGGCTGGTTCACTAACAACAGCTGAACCGCCGTCTGTTGTTACCAAAATACTTGGTTCAGAAGTTGATGAAGTTGTCATAATACTAGCATCAGTTGAAGAAGTTTCAGTTAAAGTCGTTTCAGTTGAAGTTGCTTCCATGTCAGTTGAAGTTGCTTCAATCATATTGGCTTCGCTAGATGTTTCGGCAACATTTTCAATCTGGTTGATAATTGGCTCTGGAGTAACAACTTCAGCTTTTGGAGTGGAAAAATATTGAATATAGACCAAAGCACCACCAGCCACAACTACCAAACCAGCCAAGCTAATCAAAACTATCTTGGCAATATTACTTTTATTACCAGAAGTTGGAGCAATTGAAGATTGCGCAGATTGACTAATCGGATTAGAAATTTGCCCAAAAGGTTGGCTATTGATTGGCGAAGTAGGATTCGACGATTCAACGCTAGCAAAAATATCTTGAACAGTTGATTCACTAGCTGAAGGCTGAACGCTATTATTAGTAGCTGGAGCAACTGGGGTTACTGGGGTCGCTGGAACTTCAGGTTGTCCATTCCCCTGAGAAGCAGCTTGATTATTAACTTCGTCAAACATAATTTTAGTTTTATAAATAAGCTAATTTATTATAGCACAAAGATTTAAGGCCACCAAATAAAACTAGTTCTCACAAGCCTTACTAGCAGCTAAACTAACATTACCGGAAATATCAATCGCCCTAATTTCAACAACAATGTTTCTAGCATCAATAATACCATCAACGGTAGTTTTAATAGTTTGGTCAGAATCTGGTTGATTAACATGAATAGTCCTGCCGTTGTTATTGTTTTCATTATCACGATAACCAATTTCATATTTAATTGTATCATCATTATTTCTCTTCCAACCCAATGTAAAACTATTTTTTGATGCTGAGCATTCTAACCCACCCGGAATTGCTGGAGCTTGTTGATCTAACGGAGCCTTGCTAACTTCGCTGGATAGAGGGGTCTCGGCATAAGAAGACTGATCCAATTGCAAAACAGCTGAAATTGCAAAATAATAAGTCTGTCCATTAATCAATCCA
>DAOQAO010000005.1:0-17619 GCA_035354095.1 bacterium
GCAGGCGCAGTATTGATCGAACCGTAACGGAAAAAATAAAAAGCTTTATTGTTAGGAGAATTACTATCAGTACTACTAACATATTTGAGACCCGGCAAATCACTATTTATTGCCTCTTTATCTTCATTATCGCGACAATAATAAAGTTGCATATTAGTAGCATAGTCTACCCAAGGATCCCAACTACCATCAATCTTTCTGGCTGGCCAAGGATTAGCACAAAGGAAAACCTTAATTACTGAGCTACCAGAAATTGACTGACCAACAGTATTACCACCAGTTTTATCAGTATTAATTATCGCTGTAGCCGAAACATAAGTGTCAGCATCTTTATTGTTTTTAGGTTTAACATTGGCTCGATTATTATTAATATCAGTCAATTCTGCCACTGCCGAATTGGCAATATTCCAATTCCACGACCAAGAATAATCACTAGTAGTCGCTAGCGGGGTGTTAACGATATTTTGACCGACATTAAAAGTATAATAGGCTCCAGCAGTTAAATTTTGGCTAGCCTGTAAATCAGACAATAAAACTGATTTTGGATTAATTTCAACTGTATTTACCTGGCAGATTCGATCACCAGTCTTGAAATAACTATAAATCCCTTTCTTGATATCCAAATTGCCAAAAGACCAACCATCACCACTCACTAAACCGCTGCCTTCAACTAAAGAATTATTAAGTCCAACACCAGTAAGACTTACAGCTCCATTTCGTTTGCCATCTTCGATATCTGAATCAGTAATAATGGCTAGATAATAAAGGCGATCTTTATCCAAAGAATTATTTAAATTAACTTTTATCTTATTATTTTCAACTCGAGCATCACTACTAACCAAACAATAATTATGGCGAGCATCTGGCGCAGCGATTGTTAACCGTGGTCCAAACCAAGCCACAAATCTTTGTTGAAGTTTAGCTAACCAGTTGGTCTTTGTTTGATTTTTTGCCAAATATCTAGTACCAGCTGGACAGACTTTATCATCATAATCAGCAATAAGCAGAACATTATCTTTTAAACTATTAGGATCCATCGGTTGATTAAATTCAACGCTAATTTCCGAATTACGACAAATACTGTCTGATCCAACAGCTGGATAAACAGTTCTCGGTCTAGGTCGAGATTGACAACAAGTGCTATAACCACAACCGCTACCATTAGTATTGCCACATTCACTATCCTTACTGCAACCACAACAAAGTCCACGACCTTCCCCGCTACAATTGCCCATATTAGGCAAACAAGTTAAAGCTGGGTTTAACAAACCACACTTATCGTTAGCTGGATCACAGCAACAGGTGCCACAGTCAGCCTGATTGGTGCTAGTTGAACTTTCGCCAGAAGCTGTCCGGCAACTAAGCGGGCTAGCACAAAGCTGATAACCACAACCAGTCGATGTTCCAGCTAAATTACAAGATTCACCTTGATAGCTAACTACTGAGCATTTTTGTTGACACTGAGACCTGGTGGCATAAACACCATTTCTAGACAATGTGTCTGAACATTTCAGACCAGAGCAAGAATAATAACCACAATAGCCAGCATCTTTACCATCAGCAATTTTTACTCCAGTACCGACTCCACGACATTGATTATTTTTAGCATCATAACAACAAGAGGTACTCTTAACACATTGATGTATGTCAGTAATTTGTGAACAATCACGACAAGCACCATTACCAACAGTAGTGTCGCAATATTTACCAACCGAACCGGAACAATTACAAGCACTATCTTGTTCAGCTTGGGTGCTACCAGCATCTTTACAACCAGAGCAGTAACCAAATTTTTTACCATCGTCGCTTGTGCCTGACCCACAAGTTCCGGCACAAGTCAGCGGCGCACAACAACCAGGATTATTGCCATTACCTTCATTATTCAAATTAATGTCACAACAACATTCACAAGAACCGGTTTCTTTTTTACATTTACCATCACTGCACCTGCTACCGGCAGCACAAACTTTATCTGGCAAACCACAAAGGCCATCATCCTTACCAATATCTAAACAAGATAATTTATCTGAGCATGTCTGACAGCTCTTGTTACTAACACAAATTTTATTGGTTGTTAACTGCCATTCACCATATTCAATGGTTTTAGTTGGACACTGTCCAGCGGTTAGATGGGTTGTCCAAAAAGATTTATCATCTACTGCTTGGCAAGATAATTGATATCCAACCTGGTTGCCAGCCATATCAAAAGAAACATTTCTATCTAAATTACATTTTGCGTTACCATCAATACAAATATTCCCTTTTTCATAATAAACAGGCTTACCAGCTACAATTTCTTGACTCTTAAAAAATTCTTCACAATATTGATTAGTACAATCACTAACTTCAGTTGAGCCTGCCTTTTGGCTACACCAGCCTGGAGAATTGGGGCAATACATGGCTCCATTACATTGATGATAGTTGTTGCAAGACAGGAATTCATGCTTCACACAAATATTATTTTGACACTCCTCACCATCTTCACAGCAAACACCATTACAAGGCTGAGATCCATTAGAACAATTAGTGTCAGAACTATCGGTAGTTGTAAAAGACCAACCATAAGTACAACTAGCCAGACTACCATAGCAATCAGCTGGAGAATTTTTACACTGACCACTATTAGGTGAAGACGCTGGACAGCAAATCTGCCCCTGACAATCACTATCAGCCTGACAAGAACCAACTTGAAGATTTAAGCCATTACTAGCTCCAGTATTATTAACTAAGCGAACTGGACCACTAACAGACTGGGCTGGCAAAGTTGAGGTTGCACTGCTATAACCATTGGTGCCATAAAACCAATTGGTTGTTGTAGCATTAATATTTTGACTAAATCTAATTCGACTAGAATCACTATTGTATTCTCTAAAATATTCTCCCCAAACTTGAATTGGCGTGCCGGCTCGAGCGATGGTTGGGCTTATTTTACAAATACTAGGCTGTAGTGGGTCAGTATTAACTGTGAACTGGCTACTAGCATCAATTGTTGTGCCATCGGCTAATTTAATAGAAATAACCCCAGTGCTGGCACCACTAGGAACTTTAATAATGACTTGATTGTTTGACCAAGTCGAATTAGCACACTCAGTCGGGAAATGATAGTCAGCTTCTTTATTACCAAAAAAAACTTGGCTTTGGCCACGAACATTACCAAAACCTTGGCCATAGATAGTCACATATTGTCCTGCCGGCCCACTTATTGGATCAAAACTGCTAATCCGTGGCAAAGTTCGCGGGTCAACCACTTTATCAAACAACAATAAGTTGCTGGATGGACCTGGCTTACCGCTAGCCTCCTGACGAACAAAAGTAGAAACACGGCCATTTTGCAGACTAGGAACTTTTCCTTTAACTAAAGTTTCACTAACCGCTTGTTGTTCGTTAGCCGGAATTGGATCATAAAAATTACCATAAAAAGCTTTGGTCGTCGTGCCGCTAACACTAAAATTCAAACCACTATAATCTATAAGTTCATCGGTGGTACCGCTAGCCTTACTCAGCGAGCAAAGACCAGGACGAGAAATATTATTTAAAACTAAGTCTTCAGAACTAACAGCTGTAAAATTACTACTATTAGTTACCTCGACTTTGCCCGAAATAGTTCCAGCAGGAACTTTGACAACAATCTGATCATCAGCCCAAGCATCAATACCACAAGCCGACAAATCGCCAAGTTTATTATTAGAAAATTTAACTGTACCAGTGGCTGTACCAAAACCGCTGCCCATGATAGTTACTAGATTACCAGCCTTAGCATTTGGTGTTATTTGATTACAGCTATCACCTTCGGCACAATCTTCAGAAGTTAAACAAAATTTATCTACTTGGCTTTGACAAAAACCACCTCTTGGACTAATTCCAGAAATAGTTGGTTTTTCTTGGCAAAGGCAGCAAGCGCTAACACCAGTATTATAGCCAGCCGCTGAACAAGCAGCAGCACTAGAGCCTTGCTGAGTACAAAAACCAGAGCCACACAAATTATTATCGCAAGAAGCACTTGGCGACATAAGATCACTGGCGCAAGCTGCACCTTGACATCTTAGACAACTGCCACCG
Source organism: bacterium (assembly GCA_035354095.1). Lineage (GTDB taxonomy): Bacteria > Patescibacteriota > Patescibacteriia > Patescibacteriales > Patescibacteriaceae > UBA1359. The sequence goes on from DAOQAO010000005.1 coordinate 4,060, forward strand.
CAATCAATGCCAGTTTCGTCTTCATCTTTCGTCCCATTACAACAATGAGCCGGTAGTAGTTTGCCACTCAAAGTTTTTTCTTGATCACGACCAACAACATCTAAAACTCTAACTTTTAGGTTGTAAGTATCACCAGCCTGACCAGAAGCAGCCCAGCTAGTGTCAGTCGCCCATTCTTTGCCATAATCACCGCTTGATTGATAACTGATTGATTCATTATTAGCGAAAAATTCAAAACTAGCCAATCGATAATCATCAGCGGCATGAGCTTTCATCCCCTTTGACACACCAGCACAAAAACCACTTTCACTCTTAAAGCTAATAATGGTTGGGTCTTTACAATCAATAGCATCAATTGTAGTAAAGACTAATTCACAGGAACCATCAGAGCAATCTAGTGATTTAATGCTATCATCAGCTGGTTTCATACCAGCCATTTCTACTCTTATTTTAGAATCGCCAGGTAAACAATTGACCTCACCACATTCACCTTTACATTTTTTGTCTGGTTCAAAATAAATTTCCCGACCGTTTACTTGCCATTCTCCTTTAACAACACCGTCTTTGCTATCAACCTTGATATTACCGTCATTGACAGCATTTGGATTGACCGGATAATTAAAATGAAAACGAATTTGAGTATTTCGAGGTAATCCTTCACTGTAATTAATTGGAACTGTGCCATCAATTCGCAAAATTCTAGCAGTTATCGGACCTGGTGGTAAATCGGGATTAGTTGTCCCTCCACCACCATTTTGACCACCATTAGTCGCCCCTAAAATACTATTAATAACAAAACTAGTAATGGCGTAAGCTGATAAAACTAAAACTAAACCAATCGCACTATTTTTCAAAATCATTTTAGCTTTATCGATTTTTTCACTACTTCCGGCTGCTGTCATCCAAAGAAAGCCAGCATAAATCACCAAAATAACACCAATTGAGCCTATAAAACCTAAAGCTATTTTAATAATGTTAGCCACCACTAGTCGTGGATCTTTGGCGGTTAATCCAGTACTTGAGGCGTAGCTAGTTCCTAGGTCAAGACTATCAGTTGTCTGAGCTAAAACAGCTGAGGCAGTCCAGGCCAAACTAATAAAACCAATCGTCAACAGGCTGCTTAATATTATTTTTTGTATCTTTGACATACTTGAATTTTATTAATTACTACTGGCAACTAGCTGCCGCCTGAGGCTGGCCGCCACAACAAGAACTCTCAGCTAAATTACAAGCTGCATCATCGCGGCAAGGTTTGAAACAATTTTGCCTAGAGTCTTTAACACCTGAGCCAACTTCCATAGAATAACGCGTAGCTTCAGACAAAAGACCATGAAGAACTTTAATTTTTGTATAATCAGGATAACCATCAGGAACACCACTATCAATTGCCTGACTAGTTACCCAGAAACTCGGAGCTGAACCGGCACTATACAAATTGACTAGCTGGTGTTGATGGTTGTTGATATTAACTGAACCACTGCCCAAAGTCGTGGCCATCATAATCTTGTCAAAAGAAAATTCAATCAACTGGTTGAGCGATGAGCCAGACTGATTGACAGCTGGCAACAAAGAACTATTAGTTATCTTTGGCGGGGTCAAATCAATATTATCGTTGACAAAGAAAGACCATTTATAACTATCTTTCTTGCTGTTATCTTTAGCATTTTCATCATAAAAATCAACTGGGCCAGCTGTCTTGATATCACGATTACCATCAAGTGAATTAAAACAAGTATCAACCAAACCAGCTGTCAACGGCAAAGCTGCTATAGGATAACGATCATCCGCTTCTTTTTGACAAAATCCACCAGAGCAATGGCTATATGGTGTTTTATCAACACATTGTTCATCACCATTACAAGGATTAAGAACAGCTGCCTTTATTTCAACAATTACTCTAGTATTAGCTGGCAAACAATAAATATCATCACCACAAGCGTTGGTGCCACATTTATCATCAGAAACAAATTCTAAAGTTTTATATTGATTACCAATAGTAAACTTTCCAGCAATTGGCTCGGAAGTACTAGCATTAAGCACCCGAATCGTTGAGCTAACTTGAGCACTATTGCCAACCACAGTCATCGGATTGATGGCTTCGGAAAAATTTATTTGAATAACTGAGTTACGAGGAATATCTGGAGCACCCTTGACTTCAATCTGCTCTTGACGATCAGAGCCACCACTAAATTGAGTTAAACTTAAAGCCGAACTATCCGTTAGTAAAGTCAAAGAATTACCGATTTCACCAGCTTGACGAGCTAATAATTTAATAGTTGAGGCACTTTCTAAGACTGCTTCCACTTGATCATTGGTACTATTGATATAGCTAATAATTTCGCTGATTGGACTACTCGCAACAATATCATTTTGCTGGCCAGTCGAAGCGGCCACAAAATGATAGGTCTGGTTACCAATAGTTAAGCTACTACCTAAACGCTCAGCCGTTACATTAAAAGTCCAGCTATTACCTGCTTGTAATTGTCCGCGATTGTCTGGAGGCAAGTTACCACTCTTTAGTAAAGATAGGCCACAACCAAGATTTATTTGATTATCGCTAACATCTTCATCGTTAATAACACCAGGAATGCCGCCAACTTCAGCCGTTAGCGGTGTGCCAGCTCGAACAGTGACCGTAACTGTTCCATTATTGTCACAGTTATATTTTCCTTGAAGACGAGCTGCCCCAGAACCAGTAGAAGGCTGAGGTGCAGTAGTTGTAGCGGTAGCAGCTACCTGAATAGAACCATTAAAATTGATATAACTAGTCGCCCGGACAGCTTGGCGAACCCCCTGTCTAAGATCAGCATCATTGTCTGGTACCGGAATAATTCCTCCTAGTTGAACTTGCGGTGGGGTTAAATCAACTTTGGTACTGACTTCAAATTGCCAAGTAAAATCACCCAAAGTAAAAGCAGCTGAACCATTGGCTTTACGAACTGAAGTTGTTAATTTAACTGATTGCCAGACATTATTACTGGCTGATCCTAAATATTCGGTTGGTGTGAAGACGAAAATCTTACCATCATTAGAACTAACCTTTACTTTATCAGCTGCTAGATTGGTAGCCACATTATCACCGGTTTCAGTTTGAAAAAACTTAACACTACTACTAACAATATTGGCATTGTTACAAACCCCAGTACTATCATTACCATTCTCACAAATAGTTGAAGCCTTAACTTTCTCTCTAAAAGTAACAATTATACTAGTATTTCTAGGAACATCATTTTGCCATGGTTCAGGGTAAACACTTTGAACAATACCACTACCAATAGCTGCTAAACCATTTTGATTATTATCACCTCTGGATGACTGTTGGCCACTACTGCCACCAATAGCCTCATTAAGCTTATTTATCACAAAAGTGACAATGGCAAAAGAAGATAAAATAATCAGCAGACCGATGGCCGCTGACTTTAGTAAATCCTTAGCTTTTTTAATTTTTTCAGCATTACCTTCGCTAGTCATCCAAATAAAACCAGCATAAATCACCAAAACTACCGCAATTGTCCCTAAAAATCCAAGTCCAATTTGAATAAATCTAGCCACCATGATGCGAGGGTCTTGCTTGGACAAGCCAGTCCCTTCCATATAATTAACACCGAGAGGATCATCACCCTGAGCTGCAGCAATTATAGGTAACAAAAACAGGGCCAAAGGCAGAAAAATAGCCAGCAACTGACTAGCTCGAGTAAATATCTTTTTCATGGCTTTTTTTGACTGATTAGCAAAATTAAAGTATAGTTCCAGTATAGCATAAGCTGGCGTTTAGCAACAAGAGTTAGATCTTATGACAATTGAACAAATAATCATTAAAATAAAAGATCAAAGTCAGCCCAGCGAGATTAAACTAATCCACCAAGCTTACGATTTTGCCAAAAGGTATCATGGCGGCAAAAAAATATTAACTGGAGAACCATACATCCAGCACTCTTTACATACTGCTTTTATCTTGGCTCAACTTGGAGCTGATACTTCCACAATTATTGCTGGGCTGCTTAACGGCATCTCTAATAATCTAGACTACCCAGTTGTAGAAATACGCAAAGAATTCGGAGAAGATGTAACTTTTTTAGTTGAAAGCGTAGCTAAATTAAATCTAATCAACTACCGTGGGCAAGAGCGCTACCGGGAGAGCTTGAAAAAAATGTTTTTAGCAATTGCTAAAGACTTACGAATCAGCTTAATTAAATTCGCTGATCGCCTGCATGACCTCAGGACATTAGAATATTTACCCGACGAAAAACGACAAAAAATCGCTCGTGAAACTATGGAAATATATGTACCAATTGCCGGACTGCTCGGCATTTGGCATCTTAAATGGCAGATGGAAGATATTTGTTTCCGCTTTCTTTATCCTAAAGAGTACGAAGAAATATCTCATAAATATGAAGTTGAGAAAAAGGTAGAATTGGACCAATACATTGAAAAAGTCAGCCAAGAGCTTAGTCAGGGTCTAGCTAAACTAAAAATTGAGCATGAAATAAACGGCCGATTCAAACATCTCTACAGTATTTGGACAAAAATGAATAATAAAAATCGTAGATTTGATGAAATCTACGATGTTTTTGCTCTTAGGGTTATAGTTCCAACTGTTGATGATTGTTATCGCTCACTTGGGGTTATCCACAATATTTGGCGACCAAATTTATGCCGTTTTAAGGATTATATTGCTATACCAAAACCAAATGGCTACCAAAGTCTCCATACTACTGTTTTTGGCATAGACGGTAAGGCAACCGAATTTCAAATTCGTACTCAACAAATGCACGCCCAAGCTCAGTACGGGGTCGCAGCTCATTGGAGCTATAAACAATACGGCAGCGAAAAGCCTGCTCCACAATTAAACTGGACTAAAGAAATTCTTAATTTACAAAAAAGCAGTCCAGATACACAAGACTTTATTAAAAATATCCAACTAGATTTATTTAAAGACCAGATTTTTATCTTAACGCCTCGCGGTGATGTTTACGAACTACCAATCGGAGCAACGCCAGTTGATTTTGCTTATGCCCTACATACCGATATTGGCAATAAAACTAGTGGTGTTTTGATCAATAATAAAATTGGCAAACTCGACACCCCACTCGATAATAGTGATATCGTTGAAATAATTATTGATAAAAAACAGGTTGGTCCCAATCAAGATTGGCTAAAATTTGTCAAAACCAGTAAAGCTCGCAATTCCATTAAACAATACGCACCAAAATCAACTCTTCAAAAATTAAGTTCACTTCAGGGTCTACGGAATTTCTGGAATAAAATAAAAGAACCGCGGAAATAAACCGCGGTTCTTTTATTTTGGTAGCTGGCTAAAACGCCTTACCATTGACGAAATTCATCTTTAATTTTACCAACTCGTCTTTCATAAGCTCTCTTTTCTCGCAATCCTTTGCGAACCAAAGCGCTTAAACGAACTTGCCGCTTGTTTGGGGCATCTTTGTGATAACGACTTTTGCGTACCAACATCAATTTGCCATCAAGTTGCAAACGCTTGTTAAAACGGCGTAAAAAACTTTCAAAACTTTCGCCTTTCTTGCGTTTGAATTCAACCATACTACACCTGCCTTTCTAGCTTTATATTACTAAATAAAGGATTAACTATTCTTTCCCAACCGTTTAACCATTATCTGTTTAATTTTCTTGAAATCCAAAACTTCTTGGGAACTAGACTCCATATCGCGAAGCAAAATGGTGCCATCAAGGATTTCTTTCTGTCCAATGATTAAAGTATATTTAGCCCCCAATTGGCTAGCTAACGCCAGCTGATTCTTGAGACTATCCTTGGTAAAAGATTGTTTAATAGTGATGCCAACTTGCCTTAAATCTTCAAACAACTGCAATGATTTTAAGCGCGCACCATCACCTAATTGTGCCAAGAAAACATCAGGTTTTTCTTGACCAGCTGCAACCTTAACATTTTCTTCACTAATTTGCAAGAGCAATCGTTCAACACCAAAAGCAAATCCGCAAGCTGGCGTTGGTCTTCCTCCTAAATATTCAACTAATTGGTCATAACGACCACCCCCACCCAAAGACAGTGGTCTTTCAGCAGTTTCACTAGGAACGGTCACTTCAAAAACGGTTCGAGTATAATAATCAAGACCACGAACTAACTGAGAATTAAGATTGTAAGGCACATTAAGACCATCCAAAAATTCCAAAATCTTGACAAAGTGTTGTTTACAAGGATCACATAAATAGTCAATCATCTGTGGAGCTTCTCTAGCAATAGCAATACATGCTGGTTCTTTACAATCCAAAACTCGAAGTGGATTTTTCAATAATCGTTTTTTACAATCGGGGCAAAGCTGCTCGCGCCGCTTGCGATCCTTATAATAAGCTAGCAGCTTATTGACATAAGCTGGACGACAATCTGGGCAACCCAAACTATTGATATCAATTTGAGCATTAATACCCAAGTCCTTGATTATTTGATAAGCCAAGAAAATCAATTGAACATCAGCCATTGGCCCGGCTTCACCAAAAATATCAAAATTGATCTGATTGTGCTGACGATAACGGCCAAGCTGAGGTTTGTCATGGCGAAACAAGGAACCATACCACAAGGTCTTGACTGGCTGAGGTAGATTTAGCCAACCATGTTCAATATAGGCCCTGACAATACCAGGTGTTGCTTCTGGACGCAAAGCGACTCGTTCGCCACTTTTATCCACAAAGCTATACATTTCTTTAGTAACAATATCACTCGTTTTACCGCTAGATCTTTCGTATAAACCTAAATTTTCTAAAACCGGGGTATCAATCCGTTGAAAATCATGAAAATTAGCTAAACGAAAAGCAGTATCTAAAACAAATTGCCAGGCATTAAAATCACCAGGCATGACATCTTTCATGCCCTTGATACGGCGATACGGATTGGCCAAAGTTTCACGCTTGGGCGCTTTCGCAGCCGCAGCTTTAGTTTTTTCAGTCATAAATTTTTATTGCTGGTTACTGGATTCGGTTTCAGTGTTGCCAGTTTCAGTTAAAGTATAAGTTGGTGCTTCAAAAAATTGAGCCCGTTTAATCGGCAAGCCGCGAAACATGACGCGACCTATAAAATAGCGTCGATGGAGTGATCCAAAATAACGAGAATCGCGAGAATGTTCACGATTATCACCTAAAACATAATATTCTTCACTACCTAAAGTAACTTCACCATCTTCCAAGGCAAAAGTTTGATTTTCAGCTGGCAAATAACTTTCATCAACTTTAGTCCAGGTATTCATAGACTTATCTTTTAGCAAATAGACTTGGCCATTAACAAACTTCAAAGTTTCGCCTGGCAAACCAATAATTCTTTTTATAAAAAATTCTTTTGGATCTTGAGGGTAACGAAAAACAATCACCTCACCTCGCTTGGGCTGGTTAAAACGATAGCTAATTTCATCAATCAACAAATATTCTCGATCATGAAAAGTTGGTTCCATTGAAGCTCCTTTAACATAAAATGGACAAACTAAAAACAATCGGATTGGTAGAACAATGGCTAAGGCGACCAAACCAATCTTAATAGCATCAAGTAGCGACAAAGACAGTAGGCGCAAACGAGCCTTGAAATCATCAGTAAATATCATCTTTTTTATTTAATTTTAAGTCAATATTTTAAATAGCTCCAACGGGCGAGCTTGGGCTAAATATAGCACCAGCCACCCCCATTGGTCAAGTTGCTAAAAATAAGAAAATCTTATATACTAAAAATGGTTTTGCTCTGTCCAAAGCCGTTTTTTGTCATAATATTATCGCCTATGGCCAATCTACCAGAAAACAATCAAGAATTAGATATTTTTGAAGAAATGTTGAATAACCAATCTGGCCAAAAAAGAGAACCGGAACCAATCAGAATACCAGTTGAATCTAATAAATATCATCAACCACAAATTTATCATAGCTCTAGCGAGAATCAGTTAGTTAGTTTGCAGCCATCGGCTATTGAAAAACCAAAGAGAAAAAGACGCCGTTTCGGCTGTTTATTTTTGGTTTTAGCACTTATTTTTCTTAGCTTCTTTATTTGGCGAGCTTGTTCTCATCAAGGTGAAACCAATAAAAATGACCAGGGTTTTTCTTTCTGGAAAAGTTTATCACTGCTAACCAAGTTCAAACTTAGCGTTGATGATCGAGTTAAACTGAAAGGTGAAGAGCAAGATCGCATCAATTTTGTTCTACTTGGCGTTGGCGGCAAAAATCATGACGGCGGCAATCTAGCAGACACTTTAATTGTTGCCAGTTTCCAGCCATCAACTCATAAAGTAGTCATGATGTCGGTTCCTCGAGATTTGACTGTACCAATGACTGGCTATGGTTGGCGAAAAATCAATAGCGCCAATTCACTGGCTGAAGCCAAGGAATCTGGTAGCGGCGGACAAGCAACCGCTGATTTAGTCGGCGATATTTTAGAAATGCCAATCCACTATTATCTCCGGGTTGATTTTGCCGGTTTCATCAAGATGATCAATGATATGGACGGCATTGAAGTTGAAGTTGACAATACTTTAGATGATTACAGCTATCCAATCATGGGTGAAGAAGACAACCCAAACTATTACAAACGCTATGAGCACCTACATATTGAAGCTGGCAAACAAAAAATGGATGGCGAACTAGCTTTAAAATATGCTCGCTCTCGCCATGGAGTTGGTGCCGAAGGTTCAGATTTTGCTAGATCAAAACGCCAACAAAAAATACTGGAAGCAGTTAAAGCCAAGCTATTTAACGCTAGCACCATTTTCAATCCAAAATTGATTATGAATATCATTGGTGATGCCGAAGATCATATTTCGACCAACCTAAGTTCAGAAGAGTTTGTCAGTCTCTGGCAGTTAATTAAAGATGTTGATCAAAATAAAATTTCCAGCGTAACCATTGATAATAGTCCAGACGGAATGTTACAAGATATGGTTGGACAAGATGGTGCCTATATCCTAACACCAAGAACCGGCGATTTTAGCCAAATTATTAGTCATTTCAACGAAGCTTTTGCTTCTTCAACTGATACTACTGTTAGCACAGCCACAACAACCAGTAGTAAAGAGAGTAAAACTAGTGATACCGCTGAAACTACTACTCTTAGTATTGATGAAAAAGATATCCCGAGCAAAGCTGATGCCAAGCTAGATATCCGCAATAGCACAACAATCAAAGGACTAGCTGGACGAACTAAAACTAGCTTGCAAAAATACGGCTTTAGCGTTGTTAACACTAGCAATACTCAACAAAAAAACCTGGCCAAAACCACAATTTATGATTTGACCTACGGTGCTAAGACTGGCGATTTAGCCTTGCTACAAAACAAAACCAAGGCTGTGATTGCTAAAGATATCCCTGATTGGCTAGTTAGTGAAACCAGCCAACTAATCAAAGATCAACCAGCCATGACCCAACCTGACTTCATTTTAATTATCGGATTAGATTTTCCAACTAACTAACACTTATGGCTATTAGCAAACCAAGCCAAGTAATAATCTTTGGCCGCACCAATGTCGGCAAATCCACACTATTCAATCGCTTGATTGGTTCGCCACGCGCTTTAGTTGCTGATGTTGACCACACTACTCGTGATGCCAATCAACATATAATTAGCTGGAATCGCCGTCGTCTAGAATTAGTTGACACCGCCGGTCTAAATGAACTGATTTATCTGACCATGACCAAGAAAAAGGCTAAAGAATTGACTGAACTAGAAGAAAAAATCCAATACCAAACTGGTCTATTACTCAAGGAGGCAGCCGTTGTTTTGTTTGTGGTTGATGGTCAAACCGGCCTGCTACCTCAAGACAAGGAGCTGGCTCTAGCTTGTAAAAAATTACTGCCCAAAAACACCCCGCTAATACTGGTGGCCAACAAAATAGACAGTCCTCGTCACCGTGATAAACTTAGCGATTTCTTTCAACTCGGTTGGGGGCAACCCTGGGCTATCAGTGCTGCGACTGGTATGGGAACCGGCGATTTACTCGATGAAATGGTTAAACTAGTTGCTAAACAGCGCCGTCAAAATTCAAAATCTAGCAAAGAAGCCACTGAAGAAATTGACAAAACACAAGCTGAAGAAATTGACGAAATTCAAACCACAAAATCTGATGAAGCTCAAATTGTTGACTTTACTGAAAAACCAGACTACAAGGTCTGTCTACTAGGCAAGCCCAATGTTGGCAAGTCTAGCTTGCTTAATGCTCTTTTAGGTTATGACCGCGTGCTAGTTAGCTCAATGCCTCATACTACTCGCGAACCACAAGATACTTTTATTAAATACAAGGGCAAAGTAATCCAATTAGTTGATACCGCCGGTATTGCTCGCAAAGATCCAGGTAAGAAAAAAATCTTGGAAAAAGCTGGTATGACTAAAAGCTTGCAACGCCTCAATCAATCAGATATTGCCATATTACTCGTCGATATTAGCGAACCAATCAGTCATCAAGAAGCTAATCTGGCTGAAGAAATTGTTAATCGCAAAAAAAGCTTGATTGTTGCCGCCAACAAATGGGATAAAGTCGAAGAACGAGATACAGCTAAATTTAGCGAACTTGTTTATCATCGCCTGCCATTTATCGGTTTTGCTCCGATTGCTTTTGTTTCAGCTAAAACTAAATCCAAAGTCCAGAAGATTCTAGACTTAATTATTGAAGTTGGCCAAGGAAGATCGGTTAGTTTGAGCAAAAGTCAGCTTGATCATTTTCTGTCGCGAATTGTTAAACACCACTTGCCAGCTAAAGGCAAAGGTCTTAAACATCCACATATTTATTCTTTTGTTCAAACCGAAGCTGCTCCACCTTGTTTTACTGCCACTATCGGCATCAAAGACAATCTCCATTTTTCTTATATCCGTTTTATCCAAAATCAACTCCGCCACACTTACGGTTTTGAAGGCACTCCAATCAGTATCCATGTTGCGCGCGGCCGTCAAATCAACCCTCAGCACAAAAGCAATCACTAACTAAGTCTATGAAAAAAATTATCGTCGGACTAGGTAATCCCGGCGCTAAATACGCCAAAACCCGCCATAATGTTGGCTGGTTGGTTTTAGATAGTTTAGCCCAAGAGTTAGCTAAGAAAACTGGAGAAAAAGTTAGTTGGCAAGATAAAAAAGATTGGTCGGCCCAAGTAGCCGAAATTGACAATTATCTTTTAGCCAAACCGCAAACAATGATGAATAATTCTGGCCTAGCTGTCCGAAAAATTCTTGATTACTACCAATTACTCCAAGAAGATTTAAGTAATACCCTCTTAGTAATTCAGGACGAGCTAGATCTACCAAGCGGCACTAGCCGTTGGTCAGTTGATAGTCGCGCTGCCGGACATCGAGGAATCGAGTCAATTATCCAACATCTTGGCACTAAAAATTTCCAACGCCTGCGCATTGGTATTAAACCTGAATATCAAATTGATGATGCCGCTGATTTTGTTTTAAAAAATCTTAGCGCGGCTGAAATAGAAAAAGTTAATAGTCAATCTTCATTTTCTGACGCACCTCAGCCATGGTCTTTTTAGCTTTGGCCTGAGCTTTTTTCGTCCCATCAGCGACAATTGCCCTGACCTCGTCCATATCTTTGGCATAAGATTGGCGTCGTTCTTGAATTGGCTTTAAATATTCAATAATCCCCTTAGCCAAACATTTTTTACAATCAACACAACCGAGACTGCCGGACTGGCAATCTTTTTTAATTTTCGCTAATTTATTTGCACTAAAAATACGGTGATAATCAAAAACAGTGCAAACAGCGGGATGACCAGGATCGTCCTTGCGAATTTTAGCTGGGTCAGTTTTAGCCGCACGAACTTTTTTTTCAATAACTTCCGACTCATCAGCAATATAAATAGCATTGCCAAGACTTTTACCCATCTTAGCATTACCATCTAATCCTTTTAAGCGCGGACAATCACTAAGAATTGCCTCTGGCTTAGGAAAAACATTGCCGTAAATTCCATTAAACTTATGGGCAATCTCCCGAGCTTGTTCGAGCATTGGTTCCTGATCCTGACCAACTGGCACCAAGTCAGCTTTAAAAGTCAAAATATCCGCCGCTTGGCTAACTGGATAACCTAAAAAACCATAGGTTATGCCACCCTTAAAAATTTCTTCTTTTTGAGCTAGTTCGGTTTTGACAGTTGGATTGCGCTCTAGACGACTCAAAGTAACTAGATTGGAAAAAAATACCGTCAGTTCAGCAATTTCTGGAATTTGCGATTGGATAAAAATCACTGATTTTTTTGGATCAACACCGGCTGCCAAATTATCTAAAACCACTTCATAAACATTGTCACGAACCTTGGTTGGATTTTGCCAGTTATCAGTCAGAGCCTGAACATCAGCCACCATGATATAAGTTTCGTATTCATCTTGCAGTTTAGCCCGATTGAGTAATGAGCCAAACAGATGACCAAGATGAAGTCGGCCAGTCGGCCGATCACCAGTAAGTATAGTCTTCATAAATTTAAATTAACCGAAATTACTCACCTTGCAATTCTTTTCTTTCTTTATATTCAAACAAATCACGAATAGCGACGCTAGCAGCCGTTGCCACTGGAATAGCAATCACTGCGCCAGCGACTCCACCAATTTTATAGCCAATTAGTAAAACAACGATACTAGTAATCGGATTAACATTGGCTGACCGCTTCATGATTTGTGGTACTAGAATATTGTTTTCAAGTTGTTGAATAATTAGATACATTACTACCACTACAGCTGCTAGTCGCAATGATTGGGTCATTGACAAGAGAACCGCTGGAACAGCACCCAAGGCAGGACCAAGATAAGGAATCGCTTCCGTAACACCAGCAAAAAGTGCCAAAAGCAAAGCGTATTTAACCCCAAGGATTGATAAAACTAGGAAAGTTAAAAGAAAAATAGCCAAACAAAGAATCAGCTGACCGCGCAACCAGTAACCGATCTGGATTTGCATTCGGCTAACTAAATTGATGGCATAACCTTGATAACGAGCTGGAGTAACTGACCAGACCAACTTCTTGATAGCATTTTCTTCAACTACCATGTAAAAAGTCAAAACCATAATCAAGAAAACTGAAAAAAGACCATTAACCGCCCCATACAAGGTGTTGACCAGTTGCAAAGTCCAAGTTGATAAAGTATTACCTAAGTTGCTAAGACTTTCTTGAAAATTCTTATCCAGTCCATAGCGACCAAAAGCCTGACGAACATTAGTCAAGAAATCAGATAATTTATTGAAATAATGCGGAAAATTGTTAGCCAAATCAGTTGCTTCCTTGATTAGAATTGGCACCATGACATAAACCATGGAAACCACCAACCCTAAAACGATTACATAAATCAAAGTAATACTAAGCGCTCTCGGCCATTTGCGGCGTTGCAAGTAGTCGACCCAAGGATCAAAAGCGCTAGCAAATATTAAAGCTACAAAAGTCAAAGCCAAAACTTCCTTTACCAAAAAACCTAAATAAAGCAGTAGCAAGATAGCAATCGTCTTGATAATGGTTGCTGTTGTAATATTAATCCGCAGAGGAATTTTGCTAATCGTCGATTTAGGCATAAAAATTATTTGCAAAATAATGGACGATCATCACCGGTTATGAGAGGTC
>DAOQAO010000006.1:0-14698 GCA_035354095.1 bacterium
TATTGAGAAGCTAAAAAAGGCCGGAGCGGTTTTTATGGGTAAAACTAATCTTGATGAATTTGCTCATGGATCGTCAACTGAAAATAGTGCTTTTTTTACTACCCGTAATCCTTATGATTTAGATATGGTTCCTGGTGGTTCTTCTGGTGGATCGGCAGCAGCCGTCGCCGCTGATTTTTGTTTATTTGCTTTGGGTAGCGATACTGGTGGATCTATCCGTCACCCAGCTAGTTTTTGCGGAGTGGTTGGTTATAAGCCAAGTTATGGTTCACTGTCGCGTCATGGACTCATAGCTATGACCAGTTCAACTGATGTTGTTGGTATTATTACGAAAACTGTCAGTGATGCTAAAGAGGTTATGGGGGTAATTGCTGGTAGTGATAATTATGATTCAACTGCTCAAACAAGTATTATACCTAGCAGGGGTGTTTCTAATAATTTTTCTGGTGTAACAATTGGTTGGCCAAAAGAATATTTTGCCGAAGGAGTTAGCCAAGCAGTTAAAGATAATTTAGCTAGCGTAAGAAAGACGATGGAAGAACAAGGTGCAAAGTTTATCGAAATAAGTCTACCGTCAACTAAATACGGGGTAGCGGTATATTCAGTAATTACACCAGCTGAAGTCAGTTCCAATCTAGCTCGTTTTGATGGACTTCGTTATGGTTATAAAAAGGCTGATCAAGGTGACGAAGCCTATCTACTAAATCGCGGTGGTGGTTTTGGTCCGGAAGCTAAACGCCGAATAATGCTTGGAACTTATGTTTTAAGCGCTGGTGAGGGTCATTCTTATTATGATCAAGCTCAGACAGTTAGAAAATGGATGAAGGCTGACTTTGAACAAGTCTTTAAAAAAGTTGATTATATTTTAACACCAACTGTTCCAGATACAGCTTTTAAAATTGGTCAGAAAAATAACAATCCGCTTAGTTTGTATTTAGAAGATAGTCTACTGACTCCAGCTTCTTTGGCTGGCTTGCCGGCAGTTTCTTTGCCTAGTGGCTTTGATAGCAATGGCTTACCAATTGGTAGTCAACTAATTGGTCAGCGAGGGGATGATTTTAATATGCTCGGTCTAGCTAACAAACTTGAAGGTATTTTAAATTTTGTTAAGCCAAATTTTTCTTGGGATAATTAAATTATAAAAATATGTTTTTCAAAAAATCTTCAAAAAAAGTTTTTTCCAATAGATTTTTGCTTATCGTCTTAGCTTTAATCATTTTTTGTTTTATCGCTCTTTTCATTTATCAGAGGTTTTTTGATAAACAAAAAGAGATTAACCAAATTGGCAATCAGCAATCAGTAACCGATAGTATGGCCCAAGAGATAAAAGAAGAAAATCCAGTTGATTGGCAAAATATTAAGCTTGAATTAACTGAAGTTCCAGCCATAGAAAAAAATGATCATTTACTTGGTAAGGTTGGAGCGCCTAACGAACTTATAGTCTATAGTGATTTTACTGATCCATTAGCGGCTAGCTTTTTACCAATCGTTGAAGAATTTAAAAATAGATTAGGGGAACAGGTGGTTATTGCGTGGCGTCAACATCCGCTAGCTAATAATCCTTGGGCCAAAAGTATTGCTATTGCCACCGAGTGTGCTGGCCGGCAAGGTAAATTTTGGCCATTTGCTAGCAAAATCGCAGCTATGGCTAGTCAGGAAAAGCCACTTGATGATGCTTTAGTAGTAGCCAAAGAAATTGGTTTAGATGAAAAGGCTTTTCAAAAATGTTTGACGAAATCAGAAGTCCAGGCTACAATTGACAAGCAATCAGCTGAGGCTGAGGCCTTGGGGGCGATTGGCGTGCCGAGTAGTTTCTTAAACAAAAAAGTTATTAGTGGTGTTTATCCGCTTGATGATTTTGTTGATGAAAATGGCCAAACTCAGCCAGGATTGCTGAAGATGATAAATAGCCAAAAGTAGCGCACTAGCGCTACCAAAAGGAAGGATCGCATAGTGGTCGAGTGCGCTCGCTTGGAAAGCGAGTAGACTGTCAAAGGTCTCCGGGGTTCGAATCCCCGTCCTTCCGCCAAATATGTCTAACCAGAAAAAGATAATTTTAATCATTCGTGATGGCTGGGGCTATAACCCCGAAAAAGAGGGGAACTATATCTTGCAAGCCAAAACACCGAATGAAAATAAATATTTAAAGACCTATCAACATAGCTTGCTTCAAGCTAGCGGTGAAGCGGTTGGTTTGGAAGACGGCTATCAGGGCAATTCAGAAGTCGGCCATATGACTTTAGGGGCTGGACGAATAATTTTCCAGTCAATGGTTAGAATCAATAAGGCAATTGAAGATGGCAGTTTTTTTAGTAACCAAGCTTTTCTTGCAGTAATTAAAAATTGCCAAGCGAAAAATACCAAGCTTCACTTAATTGGTTTACTACAGACTCAAGGAGTTCATGCTCACATCAGCCATTTATTAGCGCTACTAGATCTTTGTCAAAAAGAAAATTTTCATAATGTTTTTCTTCACTTAATTACCGATGGTCGCGATGCTCCAGTTACTGAGAGCTTAATTCATTTAGTGACTATTCAAAATAAACTAAAAGATCTGGGTTTTGGTCAAATTGCTACGATTTCTGGCCGCTATTACGCTATGGACCGTGATCAGCGTTGGGAGAGGACTGAGGAAGCTTACAGAGCAATCGTTGATGGGCAAGCGGTTGAATTTATTAATCCTTTGGAAATTGTTACTAGTCGACACCAGCAAGGCGAGACTGATGAATTTATTAAACCTTGTCGCCTAAACGATTATCAGGGTATTAATGATAATGATGGTGTAATTTTCTTTAATTTCCGAACCGATCGCACTCGTCAATTAACTAAAGCAATTATTGAACCAGAGTTTAATGGTTTTGCTAGACAATATAAGAAAATAGATTTTGTTGCCATGACTGATTATTATCAGCCAATGCCAGCTTTGGTTGCTTTTCCTAATGTTTCTTTAGATAATTTACTCGGAGAGGTAGTTAGTGTAGCTGGTTTAAAGCAGCTTAGAATCAGTGAGACTGAAAAATACGCCCATGTGACCTTTTTCTTTAATGGTCAAAAAGAAGAACCAAATCGAGGTGAAGAAAGGGTTTTGATCAATTCGCCTAAAGTGGCAACCTATGATTTGCAGCCGGAAATGAGTGTTTTTCAGATAGCCGAGCGCTTGGTAGAAGAGATTTATAATGGAGAAGCTGATTTGATTGTAACTAATTTGGTTAACTGCGATATGGTTGGTCATACTGGTAACAAGGAGGCGATTATTAAGGCTATTGAAGCGGTTGATTTGGCTCAAGGGCAGATTGTTGAGGCTGGTTTAGCTAATGGCTACACCTGTTTACTGCTAGCTGATCATGGTAATGTTGAAGATAAAAGTGAAGCGACTATGACTAGCCATACTACCAATTTGGTGCCATTTATTGTAGTAGACAATCAACTAAAAGATATAAAAATACTAGAAAACGGTGGGCTTAGCGATATTGCGCCAACTATTTTAGAATTATTAAACTTGCCAGTGCCAAAAGAAATGACTGGCCGAAATTTGCTATCAAAATAAAGAGGGGTTGACATCTTTGTTAGAATAATCTAACATTAACTTTGTTAATTAATTCTAACAAAAAATATGACTACTAAACAATATCAAGTGGTAAAAATAACCTTTGTCGTTTTTTTGGCAGTTATTTTTAGTCAGCTGATGTATGGCAAAAATTATCTATTGCCAATTGGTGTTATGATTGCTGGCTCTTTGGCGTTGATGTTAATTAGACGGCGAGTATCTGGCGTGATTGCCGATGAACGAGATTATGCGACCGGGGGCAAGGCAGCTTTATTGGCTATCCAGATTTACGGTTGGTTAGCAGCTTGCAGTATGTTTATTTTTTATGGTCTTAAAGATACCAATCCAGCCTACGAGCCAATTGGTATGACCCTGGCTTTTTCAACTTGTCTTTTAATGTTGATTTACTCGGCAATTTTTCGTTATTATAACCGGATAAAGTTGATGGACGGCAAATTGATTTATACTGTTCTCGTCTTAGTTTTCTTTTTAGTTATGGCAGTTTTTAGTATTAGACTTTTTTCTGGTGAGGATAATTGGGTTTGTCAAAATGGCCAATGGGTCAAACATGGGCAACCAAATTTTCCAGCTCCACAAACAGAATGTAAATAAATATGGCTAATCGAATTAAAGAGTTTAGAAATAAGCTCAATTTAACTCAAGATGATCTAGCTAAATTAGCTGGAGTTAGGCGGGAAACAATTGTTTTTTTAGAGCAAGATAAATATAATCCGTCGCTTAAATTGGCGCATGATGTGGCCAAAGCTCTGGGTTCATCAATTCCTGAAATTTTCAATTTAGAATAATTTAAAAGCCATTGCGTTAGACAATGGCTTTTTGTTTACAGGTTTTTTGTTTTTAATTTTTTAATCTGCTTGTTCAATTTCTTCATCAAAAAAATCATCTGTTTCAATTAACTCATCATTTTCTATGAAATTTCTTTCATAGAAAAGCCTGAAACCACAAGCTCTTTCAGCTAAATAGCGTGAGCAAGTCCCATCAGGATTTAGATAGTCATTTGTTGTTTTTTGCGCTGGGTTAATTTTGTAGGAAATTAAATGAATTGGTTTAATTCCGGATAAAATCAAATCAGCAATAACATCTCGTGGCCCGACAATTGCCAAATCGTCATAACCACCATTATCAAATCTTTCAATGACATCACGAACACCCTGATATCGTTGGTTGTCTAATGTTATTAGACAATTTTCACCATTCATGCGTCTGATTTCCGATAGTTGTCCAATTTTGGGGACATGTCGAGACAATACCAAAACATTTCTTCTTTTTTCATTTTCAACAATTGTGCTTTCGCTAATTTCAGACATCTTGTCCTCCTTTTATTATAATGTACAGCCTCAGCATCTTAGTACTTTAAATAAAATAGTCAAGTTATTGTTGACACTTAGCGTTTGTATTATAATAACAGTATCTTTTATCATTACTAAAAATATTTATGGCTAAACAGCAAGAAATACAAACCGATGAAGAAATTGTTACTGGTTTTGGGCGTAAACTGGGCTTTTTGATTGCTAATTTAAATATTTCTAGTGAAGCCAAAGAGTTGTTAGTAGAGATGTTTGAGGTTATGGATCCCGAACAAGCGGTTGAAGTGGCAGCTATTTTGGAGGAAAAATTTGCAGCTGAGCAAAGTGAAGTTTTAGATGCCGAATTAGAATTAAAGTTAGAAGAATTGGCCGAAAGAATAACTGAACAGTTAGAAACCGGAGAGAAGATGGCGATTTCTGAAATTAAAGAATTACTGCGACAAAACGAGTTAGAGGCTTTGCGCAATAATATTAATAAATAAGTTTTAGCAATATGAGTATTTTTGATTTTTTTAAGAAAAAACAACCAACCCCTGGTCAAGAATTTGTTGAGGCTAAATTAGCGGAGGATCAAAAGAATAACCAAGAAGAAAACGTAAACAAAATAGAAAACACAACAGCTGCGGCTAATGGAACAGAGGCGGTTGTGGATACAATAGTAGAAGTAGAGCCAGAATTAGAATCAGAAAATAATGTTGAGGAAATTGCTGAAGGTCCAGACAGGAAAGCCGAGGCAAAGATTATTGGTGGAGTAGCTTATAAATCGCTGACCTCTATTTTGGGTATTAAAACTATTACTGATAGCGTTGGAGCCATAGCTGGCTTATTCGGTTGGAAAACTGGACAACAGACAGATATTTATAAATATGGTGAACAAAATAAACAGGCTAGTGCAGATCGTCGTGATTTAGCTCTCGAATATAAAATTGAGGATATTGTTTCTGGCTCGGCTTTTTATAAGGATAGGCGTGATGAGTTTCTTCAATCTAGTGGTTTTGATAACGATAGTTATAAATTAAAAATGAAAGATTTGATAGGTCGATATAAAAATGAAAATACTAAAGAAGAATCAGAGAAAGACGAAAATATTTTAGAAGAAATTAAAAAAGAAATAGCTTCTTTACGCCAAGAAAAGGAGTGCTTGTTGAATCGTTTTCGAATGATTGATAATTCGTCAGAAACAATCAGCAGGTTAGCTAGAGAATATAACAATACACTAAAGCAAGCCCGTTCTAGTGAATACTATGGCCTAGATAAAACAAATCGAGCAGAAGTAGATCAAAAATTAAATGATATTTTTGGCAAAGAAAATCTTACTCCAGAAGAAGAAGCAATTAAAAATAAATACTTGCCGGAAGAATCAATGAAGAAGCGGTTAGGACAAGTAATTGCTAATTTTAATGATCAGGAAAAAGATTTTGGTAGAAAAGATGAAAAAGAAATCGATAAAATTATTAAGGATTATATTCACGGTAAAGTAGCTTTTTCGTCTTTGGCTAAGGATGCTCTAAATACCGCTTTTGTTTTGGGTGGTGGTGTAGCAGCTGGAGCTTTTCGTGGTATTGCCTATGGAGGCTTGGCTTTAGCTGAGCGTTATCAGAAAAATGAACAAGAGTATCGTAAAAATTATTCCTGGAATGAAGTTGGTAAAAAAATTGGCTTTGGTAGTAAAATGCATGATTTGTTTATCGGCTCGGTTAAAGAAACCTTTGCTGGTCTTAGAGGTAAAGAATATCAAAGTGAATACAGCCTTGATAATGCTGGCAAGTTGACTCGTCAAGAAGATTTAAAGAATATCGATAATGGTTTACAAAAATTCGGTGCCAGAGCTAAAGCAATTGGTGAGTTAGCTCGTGTTTTTGGTATTGGAACTCAAGCTATTACAGCCGGCATAACTGATGGACTAAATTTTGAGCATGCAGCTAATGGTTTTGCTAAAACTTTTACTGATGGCAATGTCTTAGTAAATGTTGGTGAAAATTGGTACGATAATGCTCGAATTGATCAAAGAATTGCTAAATCATTTGGTAAGCTTTTTGGTGAAGAGACAGCTGTTTTTGGAGCTTCTGGCAACCCAGAGTCACCAGATAGTGAAATAGTTTCAAGCAGTATAGATAACACCAAACCATTGGACGGTGATCAAAAAATGATAAATGATTTGGTTGATTCAAAGATTGTTGTTAGCAAAGGTGGCAGTATTTCCCAGTCGCTTGGCCATCCAGTCGACTCATCTCGCGGTATAACTTTAATTAGTCGCAGTCATGATGGTATTGTAGTTTATAAGGATTATAATCCTGACAATATTCAACCAGGAGTAAGATTAATTGAAAAGGATGGTGAAATTATTGCCTTGGATGAAAATCCAGAAAATATTGATTACTACAATGAACATAGTGGCGTCGAAGAATTAAAACCAATTGAATCAAGTGATCATAAGAAAATTATAGCAGAAGCCATGAGACAGAGAGAGGTTGCTCAGGCAAGTACTGAAGAAGCTGTAACTATAAATAAAGAGCCAGCAAAGCCAAGTATTCCAGAAAAAGAAATTGAGGCTATGAATCCAGAAATCAGTAAAGCAGTAGCCGAGGCCCCGTTAAACAATTTAAGTAAAGAATCTTTAGCAAACTGGAAATTGGAAGATTATAAAGAAGCTATTTATGGTCCTTTAGCTGTCAAAGATACAACCTATCAAGATTTAGCTGAAGCAGCTGGAAAAAATGACCAAGAATTTTTTGATAAATTTATTTTAAGCGATAGACAGGGCGGAATAATGAGTAGTAGTTTTGAAGCAAATGATTATCAGGATTTAGATAGTGATATTGATAGAATATATCACTCAGAACAATTAGATAATAATCAAAAGGTTGAGATTTTAGAAAAAATTAGAGAAGAATTGGGTAGTTCTAAATTAACTGATCATATTGATAATGAATCGTTAAAACTTGGCGTTCAGTCAAAATATGATTTATTAAAAGAAGCCGTTGATGATGATATTGAAATAATCAAAAAAAGTCATGGTGGTAACATTATTCCAGAGAGTATTACTGAAAGTGGAGTTCAAGAGAGTGAAGTAAATCCAGCTTCATCAATTGATATCGCTAATTCTGCTATGGATGATATGGATAGTAATGAAAAAGCTTTTGAAGTTTTGATTGATCCGAAGTCTAACTTTTCAGAAATTAAAAATAGCTTACTACAGGCGGTGCCAGATCATGGCAAAACTGATATTGGTGGTATAACTTTTCGTAGAATTGGTGACAATGTTTATGATGAAAGTGGTAATTTACTAACTGATAGTAATTATCAGCAGTTAATTTTAAAGCAAGCCAATGCCTTAAATAAGCTAACTGCTAGTGATGAATTTAAAGAGATATTAGATAAAAGCCAGCCAATTAAAGGTGCCTTGTCTAATGATTTAATGAAGGAGTCTTTTGCTGGTATGGAGGGGTCAATTAAGGTTTATGACAAGTTTATTGATCCAAGCGTTAATTTTGAAGAAAAGATTGCTGGTCTAAAAAGTGTTTTGGACAATAAACAATCAATGAAAATTGATGATTTAACCTTTGCTCGTCTAAACGATAAGATCTATTTAGTAACCGACAGTAAAAAAGTTATCGAATTAAAAGACAAAACTGTGGTTAATGATATCTTGGAGGCTCGCCAGGCGGCTATGAAAGCTGCTTTAGCCAGAATTCAAACAGCAGCAAATTAAGATTGAAAAAATAAAGTGAATTATAGCAACCAGCCTTGAAAAATAGGCTGGTTTGTTGTATGTTAATAAGGCAAGAGCCTCCATAGTTTAATGGATAAAACATAAGCTTCCGGAGCTTGCGATGGGGGTTCGATTCCCTCTGGGGGCACAAAAATATGAAACTAAATTTAGAAGCCAATAAAATAGAAGTTAATCCAATCCAGTTTATGCGACAGGCTGGTTATGGTTATCTACAATCCCCAGATGGCGGCAGTTTTATTAGAACTTTTGGCCGCTCGCCATATCCACGGTTTCATGTTTATCTTGAGGATAGAGGTGAGGTAACCGTAATCAATTTGCATTTAGATCAAAAGCAGCCAGGTTATGGTGGTCAAGCTCGTCATAATGGCGAATATGATGGTCCAACAGTTGCAGCTGAGATAAATCGATTAGACCAACTTAAAAATAATTTAGTTAGACAAGGAAGTAGTTTTGACAACGATCAAAGCGATAATCAACAAAAGGGTAGTTGGCTGAGCCGTTTGTTTAGTTAAAATATGGCAAATCCAAGCGATGAAATAAAATCAAGGCTCGATATTGTTGAGGTCTTGAGTGAATATATTAAAATGCAGCCAGCTGGTGGCAATTTTAAGGCTAAATGTCCTTTTCACCAAGAAAAGACAGCTTCCTTGATGATCTCTCCAGATAAACAGATTTGGCATTGTTTTGGTTGCGGTAAGGGCGGTGATATTTTTGCTTTTGTTATGGAGATGGAGGGATTGAGTTTTCCCGAAGCAGTAAGATTATTGGCGCCAAAAGCCGGGGTACAAGTCAGTGAATATCACAAGCAAGATGATTCGCGGCGCAATCGTTTGCTGGACGCTTTAGCTTTGTCTGGTGAATTTTATCAAAAACAGCTGCTGGCTAAAAACCAACTAGCTGAAGCTGCTAAAAATTATTTGCTCAAAGAACGACAACTTAGCAAGGAGACTATTGATACTTGGAAAATCGGTTGGTCGCCTAACGATTGGCAGATGCTTAGTGATTTTTTAAAACGACAAGGCTACAAGGAAAATGAACTTTTACTAGCTGGGCTTAATGCTCAAGCAGCCACTAGTCAAAGGTTTTATGATCGTTTCCGCGGTCGGATTATGTTTCCTTGGCATGATGTTAATGGCAATTTGTTGGGGTTTTCTGCCCGAGTTTTACCACAATTAGACGATGGTAAAGCCGGCAAGTATATCAATAGTCCACAGAATCAGATTTATGATAAGGGTCGACAGCTCTTTGGTTTGTGGCAAGCTAAAATGGCAATAAAGGAAACCGGTTTGGTGGTTATTGTTGAAGGACAGATGGATTGTATTATGGCCCATCAACAAGGTTTTCATAATGTTATTGCTACTTCTGGCACAGCCTTAACCGAAGATCATTTAAAATTATTGAAGCGTTATACTGAAAATTTGGTATTAGCTTTTGATATGGATCAAGCCGGTGTTTTAGCAGCTGATCGAGCTATTGCTTTGGCTAGTCAATTTGGGGTTAATGTCCGCATTTTAAGACTACCAGAAGGTAAAGATCCTGATGAATTTTTGCGCCAGCATAGTGATAGATGGCTACCTTTGGTTGAAGCGGCGCCACCGATTATGGAGTATTATTTCAAGCTATTGCAACCAAACCTAAGCAGTGATAAGGTGGAGCAGCGTAAAGCAGCGACTAAAAGATTTTTAGCTTTGATTAGTAAATTGACCGACATTGTTGAGCGTGATTATTGGCTGAAAGAATTAGCCAAGATCTTGCGTATAGAAATACAGCTGCTTTATAGCAGTTTGCCAAACAGTAAAGAAATAGGTGAGCGCAGAGAACGCGACCAGCAACTAAAGTTGGTTAAAAAAAGTAACAAGATTAGCGCGACAGAACTTTATTTAGCTTGGTTGATTAAATTTCCTTATTTGCTCGACAATGCCAACCAGTGGTTAGAGCTTGATTTTCTAGGTGATTCAGCGGCTGGTCAAATTTACAAAAACCTGATAGTCTTTTATAATAAGAAGCGTCCAGAAGCTGGTCAGGCAATTGATTATGATGGGTTTGTTAGCCAATTGGCTACTGACCCTCAAGGCTTTTCAGATGAACTTAAAGATTATTTAAATAGCCTATTTTTACTTTTAGATAAAGACATCAATAGTGCTACAGTAGAGCAGGCTTCCAGTGAATTGCCGAAACTGGCTAGAAACATTCAACATAATTTTTTACAAAAAAGATTAACTGATATAAGCAGAAAGATTGCTGCTTTGGAAAACAACCAGCAACTAACTGAAGATAAACGAGAGTTGGAAATCAATATTCTTTTAGGCGAAGCTCAAGAGCTAAGCCAGGCCTTGCGCCTTTTGGATAATTAAACTGCGACATGACTAAAAAACAAGCTCCACAATTAGCTAGTTTGGGTGATCTTATCAAGGAGAAAACAGCTGATTTTACTCCATCGACAGTTTCTTTGGAGAAAAAAGAGGTTAAAAAAGAAAAGAAAGTCGCGAACAAGCGAGCTGATAGTCATTTTAAAAAAGACAAAACAGCTGTTGGCCCGACCGAAGATCAAATTAAGGCGTTAATTATTAGAGTTCGTCCGCGTGGTTTTGTCACTGAAACGGAACTTCTTTATCTTTTGCCAAAGCTTGAGGACTATGTTTATGACTATGAATTGATTTTGGAGGAGCTGCAAAAAAATAATATTAAAGTTATAGAGACCGGTGAGGGGTATCTGGATATAGGGGCTGACAAGATTAAACAAGAAGAAAGAAAAAAATTAGTTCTTGGTGAAATTAAAGACATTAAAAAGTTTGATATTTCTGAGTTATCAGCTGACTCAGTTCAGATGTATTTGAAAGAAATCGGTAAAGTTCCACTACTAACAACCGAAGAAGAAGTCGAGTTAGCTCGCCGTAAAGAACGAGGAGAGCGCGAAGCTGAACGCCGTTTGATTGAAGCCAACTTGCGTTTGGTAGTTTCCATTGCTAAAAAATTTAGCGGCACCAGAGGCTTGAGTTTACTTGATCTTATCCAAGAAGGTAATATTGGCTTATTTAGAGCAGTTGAAAAATTTGAATACCGTAAGGGGTATAAGTTTTCTACTTATGCCACTTGGTGGATTCGCCAAGCCATTACTCGTTCACTAGCTGATCAGTCTAGAACTATTCGCATTCCGGTGCACATGGTGGAAACTATCAATAAATTTCAACAAGTTCAACGCCAATTGATTCAAGATCTTGGCCGCGAACCAATGCCGGAGGATATCGCCGCTGAAATGGGAGAAGATGTCGAAAAGATTCGTCATGTCATGAAGATTTCTCAAGATACTATTTCTTTGGAAACTTCAGTCGGTGATGACGATGACGATTCAACTTTGGAGGACTTTATTGAGGATGTTAAGAACATGACCCCTGACAGAGTGGCCGCTTTGGAATTGCTTAAAGATTATGTTAAGGAAGTTATTGCTACTTTAACACCAAGAGAACAAAAGATTTTAGAAATGCGTTTTGGTTTGGCTGACGGTGTTTCTCATACTTTAGAAGAAGTTGGTCAAGAATTTGAGGTTACTCGCGAACGCATTCGTCAGATTGAAGCCAAAGCTTTGGAAAAAATCAAAAAGCAGGACGCAGTTAAAAAGCTGAAAGATTTTTAAGCAAGGTATTATCGGCTATTTGTTGACAACTATTTTGTCTTTGCTATAATAGTTTTGTTATTAACAATTAAATATTCCCGGGTAGCGCAGCGGTAGCGCAGTTGGCTGTGAACACGTATTATCTTTTGCTATAATATAATTATGGGAAAAGATAAAAGAAAATATGCCGATCGTGCTGAGTATTTAAAGTCTGCTGTCGATAAAAGACGAAAAAAAATTCGACAACTTTCTTTAGAATATAAAGGCAACAAATGTTCTATTTGCGGCTATAATAAATGCTTACAAGCTCTTGAGTTTCATCATTTAAATAGTGATGAAAAAGATTTTGGGATATCAGCTAAAGGTTATACTAGAAGCTGGGATACCATTAAAATAGAGCTTGGTAAATGCGTTTTATTATGCGCAAATTGCCACAGAGAAGTGCATGAAGGCATCACGCAGCTTCCTCAAGCAATTGAGGTTGAAAAACGAGGTGAACTGCTGGAAGCCTAAGCTTTTAAGAGCTAAAAGTAAGGTAATCAGCAGCCAAGCCCTTTTAGGGAAGGTTCAGAGACTATCCTTTATGGAGTACTTCTTCAGTTAAGACTGAAGCGGGAAGCGCCTCGCATCCTTTATTGGATGATGATATAGTCCACCCCATTAAGAAATTAGTGGATAAGTGTAACCAATTGGTCGTCGGTTCGAATCCGACCCCGGGAGCCAGCGATCCGAATAGGATCTATTCTACTAAAACAAACGAGATTGCTTTCGTTTGTTTTTTTTAAAAATAAATTAGATAATATTAAGATATGCATGACGAAAAATTATTTTGGGAAAGATATTGGCAGTCTCGGATAGATTATTTTTTAAAGTCAGGAAATCTTTTTGAAGATAATTTTGTTTGGGGATATTATTCTAATAAAAATATTTATCAAAATTACAAAGATATATTGGGTGATATAGACGGCCTTAAGATTCTTGAATGGGGGGCGGGAAGTGGCTATGTAAGTTGCTTAGCCGCTAGAGATAATGCCGATATGACGATAATGGATTATTCTAAAAATGCGATAAAGTATGCAAATATTGTTTCTAAAAAATTAAAAGTAGAGGGTTGTGTAAAAATAATCCAGGGGGATTTATCAGATTTGGTTAGTTCTAAGAAGTTTGATGTTATTTGGGGATGCGGTGTTATGGAACATTATAGTGATAAAGAAATAGTTTTAAAATTAAAAGAGATGATTAATCTAACAAAAGGTGGCGGAATTATTATTAGCACGATGCCAAATTTAAATTCACCCGAAGGACGATATCGTTGTTTTTTAGATTTATTTAAAAATGAGAGTAGATCCGAGAGGATTTTGAGTTTTAAACATTGGATTTCGTTATTTGAAGAAGCGGGGCTAAAGAATGTAAAAATTGTGCCAATAGACTATTATGTTCCTTCTTTTGTGTCAGGCAGATTGGCTAATTTTATTTCTAGGCACATCCCTTTAACAAAAAAACATATTAATCTTGCTTGGCTGTTTAGTGTGGTTGGTAAAGTTGATATATTATGAAGTATATTTTATATGAAACAAAGTAATTCAATAAGGGTAGCAGGTTACCCGTATACGGGTATAATTGATTGGGATGTCGAAACTATTAATAAAATAATTAAACAGGTGAATAATTTTGACTGTTTGCCAAAATTTGGACTTAAGAGGGTGGAAATACACCCGACCTCACTTTGTCAATATAACTGTCCATTTTGTTATGGAGTAAATTTTAAGAAAAAACAAAAAAATGATTTACCACTAAAGTTTATTGAACAAAATATTTTAAAAAGTATTAAAAACAGTAAGTTGAATAAAGATGACCCTATTATTATTTTAGCAGGTCTTTATAGCGAACCATTGGCACATGCAGAAAGAATGGAATTGATAAAATTATTAGGTAAATATAATTTTCGATTTGGGATTTATACAAATGGTGGGTTTTTAAATGAAGAACTATCAAGGGCTATTTGTGAAAGTGCCAAACAGAATAGAGGCGGGCGTAAAAGTTATATTTCTTTGAATGTTATTGGAGCAATTGAGAATGGTGATTTTAATTCTTTGGAGAAAAAGATTAAATATTTTGTTAAATTCAGAGATTCAATTAATGCGCCAATTCAAATTAATGTACCAATTTTAGTTAATGGTAATATATCGGCGGTTAAATTAAGGAAATTACAAGACAAACTTTTAGAAATTGGAATAAATAAGATTAGGTATTCAATGCCCCAGGTCCCTATTTTAAAAAATTTAATCAGTAAACCGGCTCTAGATAATATCAAATTAATTGAATCTTTAAAAAAATATAACATGAACAATGTTTTTGTTAGATCAATTTCCGGTAAGCAATTTGATCGTTGTTATGTTATGGCTAATACAGTATTTATTGATAATAAAGGTTTAGTTTACCCTTGTTCTCAAATAAACAATTTAATTCAGTTTGTG
>DAOQAO010000007.1:0-14572 GCA_035354095.1 bacterium
CTGCGGTTAAAACAATCAAAGAAAGACAGTCAAATGTTATTGAAGATCAGGTGGTTGCGCCACCAATGGCTGAAGGTGAATTTTCGACTCCATCTAGCACTCCACAGATTGCACCAGTTACCAAAGAAGCCATTGCCAAGATAACTTGCCCTAATCCATTGTCGCCAAGTGATTGGCTAGTAGAGTTGAGCCAAAACCAGATAGCTAAATTAGATTTAGCTGATAAAAAACTAAGCTCGACTGACCAACAGGCGATTATTAATTCTTATAATAAAAATAATATCAACTTAGCTGGTCATTTTCATCTAGCTAGTTGGTCTTGTGGTAATAATTGTCAGCGAGCAGCCATTATTAATACTAACAATGGTCGCTTAATTGCCTTTGGTTCTAGCGATGATTTAGAAGCTAGTGGTTGGAGTTTTACACCAACTAGCAGTCTGTTGATTATAAATCCCAATAGCCAAGATAAGCAAAAACCAACTATTTATGCTTTAGTTGAAGATCAAGGACTTAGGCGGATTTGTTACCTAACAACAAAGGCTACTTCAAATTAGACCAGTTAGCATTAACAATTCCTTTGGGAGTAATTTTGTTAGCCTTATTATATTCAGCTTGAATTTGACGCCGGCGTTCGGTTTCGCGAATAGCGTAATCCATCGCCGGTGTTTTTCTATCAGCATACATAATAACTTTACCTTTGATATGGCGAGCAGCTCGACCAATGGTTTGAATAAGTGAAGTTTCATTACGAAGAAAACCGGAAATATCAGCGTCCAAAATAATAATTAGAGAAACCTCGGGTAAATCTAGGCCTTCACGGAGTAGATTAACACCAACCAAGACATCATACTTACCGCTGCGCAGATCACCAAGTATTTCAATTCGCTCTAGAGTATCAATGTCACTATGTAAATAACTAGTATTAAGGCCAGACTCGGTCAGATAGTCGGCCAATTCCTCCGACATTCGCTTAGTTAGAGTGGTAATTAAAACTCTTTCACCATGAGCTGCTCTAAGCTGACATTCACTAATTAAATCAGCGACTTGACCATGAGTTGGTCTGACTTCAATAACTGGATCTAATAGACCAGTTGGTCGGATAATTTGTTCGACAATTTGCTTTGAATGTTCAAGTTCGTAGTGACTTGGGGTAGCACTAGTATAAATAACCTGATTAATTTTATTATTAAATTCTTGAAAGTTAAGTGGTCGATTATCCATGGCACTCGGGAGTCTAAAGCCAAATTCGATTAAAACTTCTTTACGAGCATGATCGCCAGCAAACATACCATTAATTTGTGGCACAGCCACATGCGATTCGTCAATTACGGTTAAAAAATCACTTGGGAAAAAGTCAACCAAAGTCGCTGGTGGTGAACCAGCTTCACGACCAGATAAATGACGAGAATAATTTTCAATACCATTACAATAACCAACCTGTTCAAGCATTTCTAGGTCATAATTAGTTTTCCGTTCTAATCTTTCCGCTTCGAGCAATCGTCCAGCTTCTCTAAACTTAGCTACTTGTTCTTTTAGTTCTTGACGAATATCTTCCATGGCCGCAGCTAAACGATCCGGCTGAGTCATAAAATGCTTAGCTGGCAAAATAGTTAGTTCGGTAATTTTTTCGGCTTGACTTGGCAGTAAATCATGAAGATTAGCTGGTCGGCCTTTTTCTTTATCTGGGTTGATTGGCCAAAGATAAATGGAATTGATAATGTCATCAAATAAATCAAGACGAATGATTGCTTCGCCAGTAGCTAAATAAATATCGATAATATCACCAGAAACTCTAAATTGACCACGCCGGCAAGTAATATCTTGGCGTTGGTATTGCATCTCCAACAGCTTACGAATTATTTCTTGTCGATTAATCACTTGGCCTTGTTCGAACCTTTGGCTTAGTGATTGATAATCAACTTTTTCGCCTAGACCGTAAATACAAGAAACACTGGCGACAATAATAACATCATTTCTAGTCATTAGTGCCTGAGTGGCCGCATGGCGCAAACGATCGATGTCTTCGTTGATAGTCGCTTCTTTTTCAATATAAGTATCAGTTGGCGGCAAATAAGCTTCTGGCTGATAATAGTCATAATAAGAAACAAAATAATGAACTGCATTTTCCGGAAAAAAAGCCTTGAATTCTTTATAAAGTTGAGCCGCTAAAGTTTTATTAGGCGAAATAATCAAAGTTGGCTTTTGGACTTGCTCAATAACATTGGCAATTGTAAAAGTTTTACCACTGCCGGTTACCCCTAAAAGCGTTTGATCTCTAAAACCTTGCTTCAAACCATCGACTAATTTGTCGATAGCCTGAGGTTGATCGCCAGTTGGTTGAAAATTGGCTGCTAATTTGAATTTCATTTGAGGGATTATTTAACTTCTACTCATTATATAAATAATACTGGCTACTTGGCAATCATCTTTAAAAATCGTTAATTTTTCTTAATTTTGGTAGCCTACTTTTTTTGACAAAAAGCCTGATTTTTCGTAGACTTAATTTAAGTTAATAGTAAATTAGCCTTAGTTTTTTATGGATAATCAATTGTCTTTTTTTGCTCAGAGCGAACTGGAAGTTTTAGTTTTTTGGGATCAGGCCAATATTTTTCAACAAACTCTAGATAAACCAGCGCCAAAAGGGGAGTATCGTTTTTATGATGGACCGCCGTTTGCGACTGGCACCCCTCATTACGGTCATATCGTAGCTAGTGTTATGAAAGACATCGTGCCACGATTTTGGACGATGAAAGGCTACCGTGTTGATCGTCGTTGGGGTTGGGATTGTCATGGTCTACCAATTGAAAATATTGTTGAAAAAGAACTTGGCTATCAGCACAAAAAAGATATTGAAACTCTGGGTATTGATAAGTTTAACGAACTCTGCCGTTCCAAGGTTTTGAGCTATGTTGATGAATGGAGAAAAGTTGTTCATCGCCTCGGTCGCTT
The DNA here is from genome assembly GCA_035354095.1 of bacterium. Lineage (GTDB taxonomy): Bacteria > Patescibacteriota > Patescibacteriia > Patescibacteriales > Patescibacteriaceae > UBA1359. The sequence continues at coordinate 2,950 of DAOQAO010000007.1, forward strand.
TGTTGATATGGACAATGCCTACCGCACCATGGATCTACCTTTTATGGAATCAGTTTGGTGGGTTTTTAAGCAACTTTGGGATAAAGGTTTGATTTATCAAGGTTACCGCTCAATGCATGTTTGTCCTCGTTGCGAAACCACCTTGTCTCAATCCGAAGTTACTGAAGGGTATAAAGATGTCAAAGATTTATCTTGTATTGCTAAATTTCCATTGGTTGGTCAAGAAAATACCTACTTTCTAGCTTGGACTACCACGCCTTGGACTCTAATTGGCAATGTCGCCCTAGCAGTTGGACCAGAAATAAAATATTCTAAAATTCTTTCAGAAAACGCTAATTACTTTGTGGCTACCGAAAGAATTGCTGAAGTTTTTAAAGATAAAGCCTATGAAATAGTTAGCCAACACCAAAGCGCAGAACTAATCGGTCAAAAATATTTGCCACCATTTAAGGCTTATTATAATAAAGCTGATTTAGCTAATCATGATAACGGTTGGCAAGTTTATGGTGGTGACTTTGTTAACACCGAAGATGGCACTGGTATTGTTCATATTGCTCCAGCTTTTGGTGAAGACGATTTACAATTAGGCAAAGCCAACAACCTACCTTTTGTCCAGCATGTGGGCATGGATGGCACAATTAAAGCGGAAGCGATTGATTTGGCTGGCCTTAATGTTAAACCAAAAGAAGATCATAGCGCGACTGATGTTGAAATCATTAAATATCTAGCCGCTGCCGGCCTACTATTTGATAAGGCTAAATACGAACACAGCTATCCACACTGCTGGCGCTGTGATACACCATTACTCAATTATGCCACTTCTTCTTGGTTTGTTGATATTAATAAAATAAAGCCGGAATTATTAAAAGAAGCTGAAAAAATTAATTGGTCACCTGACTATATTAAAAACGGACGATTTGGTAATTGGCTCGAAGGTGCTCGTGATTGGTCAATTAGTCGTCAGCGTTTCTGGGCTTCAGTTATGCCAGTTTGGCAATGTTCTTGTGGCTGGCAAAAAGTTTTTGGCTCAGCCCAGGAATTATCCGAAGCTAGCGGTCAGGAAGTTAAAGATTTACATAAACATATTGTCGACAAGGTAACCGTGCCTTGCCCGGATTGTGGTGGTGAGGCTCATCGCATTCCTGATGTTTTAGATACTTGGTTTGATAGCGGTTCTATGCCTTATGCCCAAGCGCACTATCCTTTTGAAAACCAAGCCGATTTTCAAAATAATTTCCCAGCTCAATTTATTGCTGAAGGCATTGATCAAACCCGTTGCTGGTTTTATTATCTTCATGTCATTGGTACTGGTTTAGGTCTAGGCGCTCCTTATCAGAATGTCATTGTTAATGGTATTGCCCTGGCTGAAGATGGCAAAAAAATGTCCAAGCGTCTACAAAATTATCCTGATCCTGGTTTGGTTATGGAAAAATATGGTGCTGACGCTCTTCGTTATTATCTTTTAGCTTCACCAGTCACTCAAGCTGAAAATCTTAATTTTAGCGAAAAGGGGGTTGATGAGATAGTTAAAAAGATCACCTTACCAGTTTGGAATGTTTACAAGTTCTACGATCTTTACGCTGAGGCGACTAGAAAAATTATTAGTCATACCGATTGGCAATCAGATAGTCTTTTAGACCAATGGATAGTGGCCCGCTTGCACCAGCTGCTTGAAGAGATTGATCAACAAATGACTGCCTACAATTTACCTAAGGCGGTCAGACCACTAGCTGATTTTGTTGATGACCTGTCGACTTGGTATTTGCGTCGTTCTCGTGATCGTTTCAAAGGTGATGATTTATCTGATAAAAACTCAGCTTTGCTGACCATGGCTTATGTTTTACAAAACCTAGCCATTGCCTTAGCACCAGCCATGCCATTTTTAGCTGAAGCTATTTGGCAAAAAACAACCGGTTTTAATTATCAAGATAAAAACCAGTCAGTTCATTTAGTTACCTGGCCAGAAAATTTACCAATTGATGAAAAAGTTTTAGCTGAAATGGCAACTATTAGACAAGCCACTGAAATTGCTTTAGCCAGACGAGACGAAGCTGGTTTTAAAATCCGTCAAGTTTTACCAAGTCTTACCGTTACCGCACCAGAAGATAGTCTTAAGTTAGTTAGCTTGGTTGGTTGGAATATTTTAGCTGACGAACTTAATGTTAAAAAAGTTGAAACTAAAAATTCCCCCGATAGTTCTTGGCAAGTTGAACTTGATACCAATCTTACCCCAGAACTTATCCGTGAAGGTTTAGCTCGTGAACTTATTCGCAATATCAATTTACTCCGTAAACAAGCAGGCCTTAGCTTAGATGATCGAACTAAAATTATTTGGCAAGGAGAGAGCTCTCTAGCTGCCACCACTATTAAAGATTGGTCAAATTTAATTATTGCCGAGACCTTGAGTTTGACTATTGATAAAAATGAAACCGTACCAGAGCAACCTCTAATTGATAAAGAACTCACTATGGAAGATGGAACTATTAAATTATATTTAATTAAAGCTTAAAAAAATAATTTAAAACTATGATAATTGTCTACATTTTAATTGGTTTAGCCGCTGTTCTACTCATTTGGCTAATCGCCGTTTACAATGCTTTAATCGTTAGTAAAAATCGCTTATCTGAAGCTTGGAGCGACATTGATGTTCAACTCAAACGGCGCTATGATTTAATCCCCAATTTAGTCGAAACCGTCAAAGGTTATGCTACTCACGAACAAGAAACTTTAACTAAGGTTATTGAAGCTCGCAATCAAGCTATTGCTGCTCAAAAAGATGGTGACCAGCAAGCCCAACAAGCAGCTGAAGATAATCTTTCCGGATTACTTAAGAATTTATTTGCTTTAAGTGAAAATTATCCTGATTTGAAAGCCAATCAAAACTTTTTGGAACTTCAACGCGAATTAACTGATACTGAAGATAAAATTCAGGCCGCTCGTCGTTTTTACAATACTAATGTTCGAGATTTCAACACCAAATTGCAAGTTTTCCCAACCAATTTCTTTGCTAAAAAGCTTGGCTTTATGGCTGCTGATTTTTTTGAAATCAAAGAAGCTGCTGAACGCGATAATGTTAAGATTAGTTTTTAATAGACTATGAACCTTTATCAGCAAGTTAGCACCAATCGTTATAAAACTTGGTTACTAGTTGGCCTCAGCGCCAGCTTGCTGCTTTTAGTTGGCTATGTTTTTAGTCGTGTTCAGGATAATCCAATCTGGCTATTTTTAGCTTTAGCCTATACTTTAGTTTCTAGTTTTGTTAGCTATTGGTGGAGTGACAAGATTGTTCTAGCTATGAGTCAAGCTAAATTAGTCGAAAAAGCTGATTCACCACAACTCTATCGTTTAGTAGAAAATCTTTGTATTGCCGGTGGTCTACCAACTCCTAAAATTTATGTTATTCCCGATAGTGCGCCTAACGCTTTTGCTACTGGACGCGACTCCGAGCACGCTGCTATTGCTTTTACTTCTGGCCTCTTGGAAAAACTAGATAAAGCCGAGCTTGAAGGCGTTATTGCTCATGAACTATCTCATATTGGTAATCGCGATATCCTTTTAGCTACCATGGTTTCAGTTTTAGTTGGCACAGTTGTCCTTTTGGCCGATTGGTTTGCTCGTTGGTCTTTTTGGGGTGGTAATAGCAGAAAAAATGATGACAATGAAAACGGCCAAGTTCAAGCGATCTTTTCTATTATTGCCATTATTTTAGCAATACTAGCACCACTTTTTGCTCAAATGATCCAACTAGCCATTTCTCGCAAACGAGAATTTATGGCTGATGCTGATAGTGCTTTACTAACTCGTTATCCTGACGGCTTAATTAGAGCTTTAGAAAAAATCAGTTCCGACACTGAACCGCTAGAAGTAGCCAATCGGGCGACGGCTCATCTTTACTTTGCTTCACCATTTCAAGGCAAAAAAGGTGTTCCGGCCATGGCTAAATTGTTTATGACTCATCCACCAGTTGCTGAAAGAATTGCTGCTTTAAGAGGTATTAAAATTTAATAATATGACCGACGATCTTCAACAAGCTTGGCATGAGGAAAGTAAACTTTCAAAATGGCGTCGCTCGTTATATATAGTTGCTGCTATTTTTAGCCTTATAATTATTAGTGGTCTATTGATAATTTGCTGGCCAACCGCTAAAGGAAACGCTTCTACCTGGAAACAGACCATTGCTACCAAAGCTCACCAGCTGGTAATTGGTTTAAAAGAGTGGCAAAACAATAACGAGAAAAAAGTAATTGAAGGCGATATTTTAAAATAACTATTATGACTACTACAGAAATCTATCAATTGGCAATTAAACTAGGCGTCGACGCTGATTTAAGGGGACCAAAATCAGTTAAAGAACATCTACACTACGCTAAGAAAAAATACCAACAACTTGATAAGGCTACTAAAGCTGATTTTGATTTAGAAAAACTAACCAATCCTTACGCCGATAGCCGTTTACTGATTGACAACCACCAGCCTAAAATCAAAAAAATACTAGCGGGCATTGACATGGAAGGGGCTGAACTTTTAGCGGCCAAGCATTTAGGCGATATTGATTTAGTATTAGCTCATCACCCCGAGGGCTTAGGTTTGGCTGGTTTAGCTGAAGTAATGGATATGCAGGCTGATGTTTTAGCTAAATACGGTGTGCCAATCAATATTGCTGAATCAGTTATCAAGCCTCGCATCAGTGAAGTTAGTCGTGGCATTTCACCAATCAATCACAATCGCTCAGTTGATCTAGCCCGTTTACTTGGACTTGATTTTATGTGTATTCATACTCCCGCCGACAATCTTGGTGCTCGTTTTTTAGTTGATTTAATTGAGAAAAAAAGCAAGCAGCTTAACCGAGTTAGCGATTTGCTTAAATTATTATCAGACATACCGGAATACGCTTTAGCTGCCAAACAAAAAGCTGGTCCACGTCTTTTTGCTGGCAATCCCGACAATCATTGTGGTAAAATCGCCGTAACTGAATTTACCGGCGGCACTAGTGGCTCAAAAGATATTTACGAAAAAATGGCCAATTTTGGCATTGGCACGGTCGTTGGTATGCATATGAGTGAAGAACATCGCCGTGAAGCTGAAAAAAATCACATCAATGTTGTCATTGCCGGCCACATGGCTAGCGATTCACTCGGTATGAATTTGCTTTTAGATGAAATTGCCCGTCAAGGTATAGAAATTGTGACCACCTCTGGTTTAACTAGAATTAGTCGTCTATAATATGCTAGCTTTTATCCGCGGCAAAATTATTGCCAAAAGACCAAACTCAATCATTATTGAAAATAATGACCTTGGTTATCAATTATTTATTGGCGAAAAAAATTGGAACAACCTTACTGTCGGACAAACGGCTGAGCTTTTTATTTACCATAATGTCCGGGAAGATGCCGAAGAATTATATGGTTTTTCCGACATTGAAGAACTGTCCCTTTTTGAGCTCTTAATTTCAGTCTCAGGAGTTGGTCCAAAATCAGCTCAAAATGTTTTATCGTTAGCTAGTGCTGAACAAATAAAACAGGCTATAATCTTGGGTGACGAATCTTTACTAACTCAAGTATCTGGGATTGGTAAAAAAACTGCTCAACGGTTAATTTTAGAACTAAAAAATAAAATTAGTGGTTTGCCACTGGCGAGCTCTGACAGTCTAGCTAACAGTAATATCAATCAAGATGATTTAGAAGCTCTTGTATCTCTAGGCTATAGTTTGCCAAATGCTCGTCAGGCACTAGCTAAGGTTGATAATCAAGTTACTGATCCAGCTCAAAGATTAAAGCTAGCTTTACAACAACTGCGTTAATTTATGTGGCAAGAGATTGACTACCAAACAGCTAATGATTTTAATTTTAAAAATAGCCACAGCGAACTTTTAGAAAGCTCGGTCTGGCTTGAGTTACAAAAAAACTTTCATCAAGTTTATTTACTCGGCCATTACTCAAACGAACAGCTAATTGCCGTTACTATTTTAATAAGAAAAGCCCTGCCATTTGGTCTAAGTTATTTTTACTCACCACGCGGGCCATTAATTGCCAAAGAATTCAATAATCTAAATATTTGGTCTAAATTGCTTGACGATATTAAGCCATGGTTAAAACAACAGCAAGCTTTATTCTGGCGAATAGAACCACTAAATGAAATCAGTGATGCTAATTTTTCTCAGCTCAAGCTAAAACGCAGCCCAGATATTCAACCTAGCCAGACCAGAATGCTTGATTTGACTTTAAGTGAAGAGGAGTTGTTACAACAAATGCATCCTAAAACTCGCTATAATATTCGTCTAGCTAGCAAGCGGGGAGTGACCGTTGAATCAACCGGTGCGGCTGGCTTTGATGATTTTTGGCAGCTAATGAAGACGACTGGCGAAAGAGATAAATTTCATCTTCACGGTAGAGATTATTACAAAGCCATAACTGAAAAGCCCTTTAGTCAATTGCTGATTGCTAGACAAGGGGAGACAGTACTCGCCGCTGGTATTTTTGCTTATTGGCAACAAACCGCTATTTATTTACATGGTGCCTCTAGTAATGAAAAACGAGAATTAATGGCTCCTTACTTAATTCAATGGGAAGCCATTAAACTGGCTCGTCAATTAAATTGTCAAAGATATGATTTCTTTGGTATCAACCCCTCAAAATGGCCGGGAGTAACTCGTTTTAAACAAGGTTTTGGTGGTTATATTGTTGATTATCCTGGAGTCTATGATTTGCCAATTAAACAATTAAGTTATAACTTATATTCATTATTTCGCCGGATTAGACGCGCAGTTCATTAATTAATTATATGAAAAAATTTCTAGCTCGTTGTAAGCGCTTTATTTATCACAGCTTCTTACGACGGCTCATTCCTGGTTATCATTTTTTGCTCAATTGGTTGGCTGATTTTTATTATCGTCATCCTAGTCGAGAACTTTTAGTTATTGGTGTTACTGGTACCACTGGCAAGACCACCAGCGTTTTGCTAATTGCTGAAGTTTTACGCTCAGCTGGTTATAAGGTTGGTTACACTTCAACCGCCATGTTTAGTGATGGTGATAAGGATTGGCTTAATGATAAAAAGATGACTATGGTTGGTCGCTTTTTCACTCAACGCCTGCTTCGCCAAATGATCACTAATGGTTGTCATTACGCCATTATTGAAACTACTTCTCAAGGCATTTTACAATACCGCCACCGTTTTATAAATTATGACGCGGCTGTTTTTACTAGTCTTTATCCCGAGCATGTTGAGGCTCATGGCGGTTTTGACAATTATCGCCGAGCTAAAGGCCGTCTGTTTAGTCATCTAAAACGCTGTTCCTATAAATATATCGATGAACAACATCATGTTCAACTAACCGAACATGGCTTTAAAAAAATTGGCTTAGACAAAGTCGCTAAAACTATTGTCGCCAACCTGGATAATGAATATTCTCCATATTTTTTAAGCTTTGGAGCTGATCAAATTTTTGGCTATACTCAGGATCTTAAAGCTATCAGCGAGATCAAGTGGCCGGAAAATTTAAAAACTCTAGCTTATGGACAAATAAAACCAGGAATCCACGGAACCGATTTTGTCTGTAACGAAGAAACTATCAACCTACCAATACTTGGCTCGTTTAACGCCATGAACGCTATGAACGCAATTGGTATTGCACTAAGTCAATCAATTGATTGGAAAACCATAAAAGCTGGATTGGCCTCAATTTCTGGCCTAGCTGGAAGGCTAGAAATGATTAATGAAGGACAAGATTTTAGTGTAATTGTTGATTATGCCTTTGAACCAGTGGCGCTCAATAATATTTATCAAACTTTAGAACTGGTGCCTCATAAAAAAATTATCCATGTGCTTGGTTCAGCTGGTGGAGGCCGAGATGTAGCCAGACGACCTAAACTTGGTCAAATTGCTGGACAATTAGCTGATTTCGTTATTATTACCAACGAAGATCCTTACGACGATGACCCAAAATTAATTATCGATCAGGTGGCTGTTGGTGCTGAACATGCTGGCAAAGTTCTCGATACCAATCTTTTTACTATCCTAGATCGTCGTGAAGCCATTGCTAAAGCAATATCTTTAGCGAGCAAGGATGACATTGTTTTAATTACTGGTAAGGGGAGTGAACAAGCTATTTGTTTAGCTGCTGGACGGCTTTTACCTTGGGATGATCGTAAAGTTGCTCGCGAAGAATTGACCAAAATAACTGTTGACAATAAACAATAAATTTGTTATCTTTTAAGTATTAGATTGGCTAACTCTTCATTAGACAAGCTTGTCAATCTCAATTCTAAGCTTAGATCAGAGAAAAAACAAATGACCAAGCAATCAGTTTATTGCTGTAGCTTGTAGTCATTTTGTCTGTTATCTTTGATTATTGCCATAAGATAAAAACCCCTATCCGTGGCTCAAACTAAACAATTGCATAGCTTTTAGCTAACTCAATTAGCCTTCGGGCCTTGAGAATTTTTTGTTGTCAAAAATATGTCCCAAACGCTCAAAACCGCTCAACAAAACGCTCAACGACGCTATTTTATTGAGAAAAGCTCGTTGATGCCGTTACCGGACTTAATTGAAGTCCAGAAAAAATCTTACGCTTGGTTCTTGAAAGAAGGACTAGCTGATTTGTTTGATGAAATTTCACCAATCAGTGACTTCATGGGTCGTGATTTGGAGCTTTACCTAGCTGATTATTACTTTGATGAACCAAAGTTTGATGAAGCTGAAAGTAAGGCTAAAAATGTCACCTATGAAGCAGCTCTAAGAGTTAAAGCTCGCTTAATCAATAAAAAGACTGGCCAATCCAACACTCAAGAAGTTTTCTTGGGCGACTTTCCATTAATGACTCAAAATGGAACTTTCATTGTCAACGGTATTGAACGAGCAGTAGTTTCTCAATTAATTCGTAGTGCCGGTGTTATTTTCACTGCCGAAAGTATTCGTGGCCGAAAATATTACGGCTCCAAGATTATTCCAAATCGTGGTGCTTGGATTGAAATGGAAACTGATGTTAATAATGTTATCTGGGCTCGTATTGATCGCAAACGCAAAGTTGCCGTAACTTCATTACTCAGAGCTTTTGGTTATAGTGAAGATGAGGATATTAAAAAACTCTTTAAAGATATCGATATTGCTGATGGGGTTAGCTATATTGATTCAACCATTGCTAAAGATTTAGCTAAAAACGAAGCTGAAGGCTTAAAGGAAGTTTACAAGCGTATCCGTCCAGGGGACTTAGCCACTGCTGAAAATGCTAAATCATTGATTCACTCAATGTTCTTCCGTTTCGATCGTTATGATTTTGATCGAGTTGGTCGTTACAAATTAAACCAACGCTTTGGTTTCGATATTCCTAACAACAAAGAAACTCGTATTTTACGCCCAGAAGACTTGGTAGCAATTATCAAGGAAGTTATTCGTTTAAATATTACTCAGGAACCAGAAGATGATATCGATCATTTAGGCAATCGTCGTGTTCGCGCTATTGGTGAACTTATTCAAAACAAAACTCGTATTGGTCTAGCTCGTATGGAAAGAATCGTCCGCGACCGCATGAGTATTTTAGATTTAGGCGAAATCACTCCAAATAAATTGATCAATGCTCGTCCAGTTATTAGTGTGGTCAAGGAATTCTTTATGTCTTCCCAGCTGTCACAATTTATGGACCAAACCAATCCTTTGGCTGAACTTGAACATAAACGCCGTCTTTCAGCTCTTGGTCCCGGAGGTTTAGCTCGTGAACGAGCTGGCTTTGAAGTTCGTGATGTGCACGCCACTCATTACAGCCGCATTTGTCCGATTGCTACACCTGAAGGTCCAAATATCGGTCTAGTCGGCCACTTGGCTAGCTATGCCCGTATCAATGACTTTGGCTTTATTGAAGCTCCTTATTGCCGAGTTCTACATGATATTGAAAATGAACCAGAAATTACTGTTGGCAAAACTTTGCGCCAAAATGTCGAATGGACTGATGAAAAAACTAAAAAAACTACTATTTTAGCTAAAGAAGGCACCGTTATTGATGAAAAGCTAGCTAAAACCCTACATGATAAATTGGGCGGTAATGTTACTTTGCCAATTATCCCAGTTATTACCGATGAAATTCTTTATCTGGATGCTTCTAGCGAAGAAAAATTCATTACGGCTGCTTTTACTGCACCAATTGATAAAGATAAACACTTCACTTTCGATAAGATTGAAGGTCGCCGTTACGGTGAGCCATCTATTGTTGCCGCTGAAGAAATTGACTTTATTGGTGTTGCTGCCAATCAGATCGTCTCAATTGGTACTTCACTGATTCCTTTCCTTGAACATGATGATGGTATTCGTGCTTTGATGGGTACTAACATGCAACGCCAAGCTGTGCCGCTAGTCATGTCTCAATCACCAATTGTTGGAACTGGTATGGAAGCTCGCGCTGCTAAAGATTCCGGTCATGTTGTTGTTGCCCCAGAAGATGGTGTAATTACTTATGCTGATTCTTTAAAAATTGAGTTAACCGGTAAAAGCGGCCAAGTCCATACTTTCAAACTCAGTAAATATCTTCGTTCCAATGCTTCGACTTGTATCAATCAAAAACTAACCGCCGTTGTTGGACAGACTGTTAAGAAAGGGGATTTACTGACTGATGCTTCAGCTATTGATCATGGCGAATTAGCTTTAGGTAATAATGTTTTAGTTGCTTTCATGACCTGGGAAGGCTTCAACTATGAAGATGCTATCATTATTTCCGAAAGATTAGTTAAAGATGATGCTTATAGCTCAATTCATATTGAAAATTATACTCTAGATGTTCGTGATACCAAGCTTGGTCCGGAAGTTGTCACCAATGATATTCCAAATATCAGTGAAGAAAAATTAAAGGATTTGGATGACCGTGGTATTGTCCGCATTGGTGCTGAAGTTTCTAGCGGTGATATTTTGGTTGGTAAAATTACACCAAAAGGTGAAACTGAACTTAGTGCTGAAGAAAAATTAATCCGCGCTATCTTTGGTGAAAAAGCTAAAGATGTCCGCGATTCTTCACTTTATCTTGAACATGGTGAACACGGTAAAGTTATTGATGTCAAGATTTTCTCTCGCGATAAAGGCGATAAACTTCAAACTGGCGTTATTGAATCAATCCAGGTAACGGTCGCCAATTTAAGAAAGATTAAGGCTGGTGATAAATTAGCCGGTCGCCATGGTAATAAAGGTGTTATTTCTCGAATCGTTCCAGCTGAAGACATGCCTTATATGGCTGACGGCACACCAATTGATATTATTTTGTCACCACTTGGCGTTGTCTCTCGTATGAACTTGGGACAATTACTCGAAACTCATCTTGGTTTAGCTGCTCAGAAACTTGGTTACAAAGTTGCCACTCCGCCGCTTAATGGTATAACCGAAGAAACAATCAAGGATCAGCTCAAAAAAGCTGGCTTCCCAGAAGATGGTAAGATTCAATTATACGACGGTAAGACTGGTCTTCCTTTCGATAACAAGGCAACTGTCGGCTATAAATACATGCTCAAACTCAACCACATGGTTGAAGACAAGATTCACCAACGTTCAATTGGTCCATACTCCTTAATCACTCAGCAGCCTCTCGGTGGTAAAGCTCAGTTTGGTGGACAACGTTTTGGTGAAATGGAAGTTTGGGCTCTTCAAG
>DAOQAO010000008.1:0-13146 GCA_035354095.1 bacterium
GGGTGATAATATTTTTGAAGATGATTTTAGTCAAGATATTATTAATTTTAAGCAAGGCGGTAAGGTGTTTGCTAAGGCTGTTAAAGATCCAGAAAGGTTTGGTGTAGTTGAAGTCGATAGTGAAATGCACGCTCTGTCAATTGAAGAAAAACCACAACAGCCTAAGAGTAATTTAGCTTTAACTGGTCTATATATTTATGATCACCGAGTTGTTGAAGCAGCCAAGAGCGTTCAGCCAAGTTCTCGCGGTGAACTAGAAATCGTTGATTTACACAATTGGTATTTAGAGCGCAATGAACTAGAGGTGGCTATGGTTAATGGAGCCTGGATTGACGCTGGAACTTTTGATAGTTTGCTTGAGGCTCAAAACTTAGCTAAAGAACGATTACAAGATAAATTAATTATTTAAAGATAGTTTTATTATGAATACTAGAATTATTGCAACAGTCGGTCCCCGGACTTTGGAGTACGAAGTACTGAAAGACTTGATTGAAAAAGGAGTCGATATTATTCGTCTGAATTTTTCCCATGCTAAAATTGAACAATTAGGGGAACTCAAAACTAATTTAGAAAGAATTGAACAAGAAACCGGTCGTCGGGCTTTAATCATGCAAGATTTACAGGGTCCTAGAATCCGTATTGGTAAATTAGATCAGGAAATTGAATTGGTTGAAGGGGAGACCTATGTTTTTACTGGCGGAGAAGCTAGTTTAGCTAACCAAGAAATTCCAATCGATGATGAAGATTTGTATAAAGATCTGAAAATTGGTGATCCTTTTTATTTGGCCAATGGTGAGTTGGAATTGAAAATTACTGACATTAAAGAAGAAAAGATTTACGCCCAAGTTGAACGGGGTGGTGTCTTATTGTCTCATAAAGGAATCAATATTCCTAACACTAGTCTAACTCGTGGTGGTTTAACTCAAAAAGATATTGATGATGTTAAGGCTGCCCTGCCTTATGGTGTGATTGATTTTGTGGCTCTATCTTTTGTTCAAAATGGTGAAGATTTACGCCGTTTGCGAGATATTATTAATAATCCAGGGGTTGGCTTAATTGCCAAGATTGAACGAGCGATAGCCTTGGAAGTTATTGATGAAATTATTAAAGAATCCGATGGTATTATGGTGGCCCGTGGTGATTTGGGTATTGAACTGCCAATGGAAGATTTGCCAATTATCCAGAAAAACTTAATTCGTCATGCTCATTGGCATGGTAAGCCGGCAATTGTCGCCACTCAAATGATGACTTCAATGATGGAACACCCAAGACCAACTAGAGCCGAGGTTAGTGATATTGCTAATGCTGTCATCGATGGAGCTGACGCTCTGATGCTATCTGACGAAACAGCCGTTGGTCTTTATCCAGCCAAGGCTGTTGAAACTATGCAAAAGATTATTCGTCGCACTGAAAATTATCTAAATAGCGATAATTATTTTAACACAGCAACTTCAGCTTTTTATTCTAGATAGCTTTATATGGCTCAAAGAGCGAGAATCCAAGTCGGGTTTCTAAGCTACGGCCGATCAACTGCCAAGTATCTGCCTGATTTTTTGGCTAGTCTAGCTAAACAATCTTGTCAGGATTTGGTAATTGTAAATTATGACAATACCCCTGAGTGTGAAGATAACCCCAACCAGCTGGCTCTAAGAGATTTTCCCCTGGTGACCAGATATTCTTCTGGCGTTAATCTTGGTTTTGCTAAGGCTTACAATTATTTGATTGATTTAGCTATTAAAGCTGAGGCCGACTATTTTTTGGTAATCAATCCAGACACGGTTCTTCAACCAGAGGCGATTGCTAAATTGGTTGAACATTTAGATAGTCATCCAGAAGTGGCCGCAGCTGTGCCCAAGATTCTTCGTTGGGATTTTGTTCATCAGGAATTAACTGACTTTGTTGATAGTCTTGGGGTGGTTATAGGTAGAGATGGCAGTTTTGTTGATGATCAGCAAGGTAAAATTGATGACCAGATTAAAGAAGTCCAGCCGATTTTTGGCTTTTCTGGGGCCGCTGTCTTGCTGCGTTTGGCAGCTCTAAAAGAGGTGGCCTTTGCCAATGGTCAAAACAGCGAATATTTTGACGAGCTAATGTTCATGTACAAAGAAGATTGCGATTTGTCCTATCGTTTGCGTTTGGCCGGCTGGCAGATTGACTTGGTGCCAACTGCTACCGTCTATCATGATCGAACAGCAGCTAAAAAAGGCCGATCGATTTTTGGTCAGCTATGGTCTCGCCGTAAGACCAGTCGTTTAATAAGAGGTTGGTCAATTACTCATCAGCTAGTAATTTTCTTGAAATATTATCGGCTGCCTAAACTAACATCGACTAAATACCGTGAAATATTTTATGAGCTAAAAAGGCTCATAGCGGCAATTATTTTTGAGCCAGGCACTTTGCCGTATCTATTTAAAGTTTGGCAAAAGCGTTCTGATATTAAAAAACGCCAAGAGGCTTTAGTTATCAAGATTGATCCTTTAGCCATTGAAAAATGGCGTCGTTAAAATATGCTAGACCTAGCTATCGTCATTGTTTCCTGGAAAGTTAAAGATAAACTGCGCGCAAATTTGCAGCAACTTTTAGCTAGTCAATTTTCTGGCAGTTTTGATATCTGGGTGGTTGATAATGATTCGCGCGACGGCACAATCGAAATGATTCGGGAGGAGTTTCCGCAAGTTAAATTGATTGCCAATCAGATTAATCTAGGCTTTGCCAAAGCCAATAACCAAGCTTTAAAAGAAATTAAGGCTCGCTATAGTTTACTCCTTAACCCAGATATGCTGGTGGAACCGACAACTTTAGTCAGTATGGTTGAGTGGATGGACAAGAACCCAGAGGCAACCGTAGCTGGCTGCCATTTAAAACAGGTCAGTGGTGAAACTCTACTTCATGTTCGTCGATTTCCAACTTTAGTTGATCAACTCGCTATTGTCTTGAAACTACCTCATTTTTTCCCCCATATTCTCGACAAATATTTGAGAACTGATTTTGATTATGGAGTAGCTGCTCCAGTTGATTCAGTTCGTGGTGGCTTTTTCTGGCTACGAGCCAACGAATCAGGGCAAGTGCCACTGCTTGATGAGCGTTATTTTATTTGGTTTGAAGAAGTTGATTATTGCCGTCAGGTTAAATTGTCTGGTGGCCAGGTATGGTATACGCCAGCAGCTAACTGTCTTGATTATGTTGGTCAAAGTTTTGGACAGGTTGGTCGTAGCCGTAAGCAGCTTTATTTTCGCCAGAGCATGATTAAATACTTTGCTAAATGGGAACCAGCTTGGCAGGCGTGGTTATTACGCTTAGCTTGGCCGCTTGGTATTGCTATGGCTGTAATTGGTGAGAAAATAAGTAAACCAAAAGCGCGAACTTAAAATATATGACCTACAAGGTTGCCATTATTTTGATAAATTATCATGATTATGCCAAGAAATATCTTGGTGATTGTTGGTCTAGCTTAAAAAAAATACAGCTAGCTTCAGCTGATTGGCAACTTGAAACCCAGATATTTATTGTTGATAATGATTCCTCGGAAGAGAGTTTGGCTTATTTACAAGTAAATGCTCCTGAGGCGAGACTACTAGCTAACAAAAATAATGACGGCTTTGCTAAAGGTAATAACGATGCGCTAGCTATTGCTATGGCTGAGGGTTTTGATTTTGCTTGGGTGCTTAATATGGATACGGTTGTTACTGAGAATAGCTTGTTAGAATTAGTGACTGTAGCTATCAGACAGCCAAAAGCTGGGGCAATTCAGTCACTACTCTCTCTCTGGCCAAAATCAGAGTTGGTTAATAGTCTTGGTAATGCTATTCATTTCTTAGGTTATGGTTATTGTCTTGGTTATCGCCAGCCAACCCAATCTTTAAATCTAGTCGCTTTAAATGACCAACCAATTGCCTATCCTTCGGGGGCCTCAGTGCTACTTCGTATATCAGCTTTGCGTCAGATTGGTTTATTTGATGAAGTTTTTTGGATGTATAATGAAGACCAAGATCTTGGCTGGCGTCTATGGCTGTCTGGTTGGGAGTGCCGACTAGCCACAGCTTCAGTTGTTAGCCATAAATACGAATTTAGTCGTAGCACTAGTAAATATTATTGGCTTGATCGTAATCGGATTTTAGCCGCCTGGAAGAATTATCATTGGTTAACTATTATTTTATTGCTGCCAGCCCTAATTGGTAGCGACTTGGTTTTGGCCATACTCGCTTGGCGCAGTGGTCGGCTAAAACAAAAATTACAAACTTGGTTTTATTTTATAAGTCCTTTAAATTGGCCGAAATTATTAAAGATGCGCCATCAAACTCAGCGTTTGCGAACCAAATCTGATCGTCAGATTGTCAAAATGTTTGTTGGCCGGATTAGTTTTCAGGAAGCCGAGTTTGAAACCAAATTAATCGCTTTTGGTAATTTTTGTCTAAATTTTTATTGGCAGGTTGTTAAATTAGTAATCTTTTGGTAAATAATATGGATATTAGTATTTCAATTGTTAACTATCATAGCCAAGAGGTTATTTTCCGCTGTCTGGAATCGCTTCGGGCTACTGATTGGCATAAGTTGGAGTTTGAGATTTTTGTGGTTGATAATGCCAGTGAAGAGGACTTAGCTAGTAAAATTGCTAAGGATTGGCCAGAAGTTCGTTATATTGGCAATCGTAATTCTGGTTATGGTGCTGGAAACAATTTGGCTTTAAAACAAGCCACTGGTAAATATTGTTTGATTCTCAATCCTGATACTGTTTTGGCTCCAGACACTATTTGGCAGCTTTACAATTTTATGGAAAGTCATCACCAAATTGGTGTAGTTGGCCCAGCTCAGCGCAATTTAGATGGCAGTCGTCAAGCATCTTGCTATCGTTGGCATCGTCTGACTACGCCATTTTGTCGCCGTATTAATGGTCTTAGCCGTTACAAGTGGGTGAACCGTGAACTCAGGCGTTTTTTAATGGAAGATGTTGATTTAGGTCATCCGCAAGCAGTTGATTGGCTCCTCGGGTCTTGTCTTTTTACTCGGGCAGCCGCTCTTAGGCAGATTGATTATTTTGATCAGAGATATCGTCTTTATTTTGAAGATACTGATTTTTGTCGGCAGATGTGGTATCGAGGCTGGCAAGTGTCATATTATCCTTTGACCGAAGTTTTGCATAATCACCTTAGAACCAGTGCTAGTATGCCTTTATATAAAGTATTTTTTAGTTGGGCTGGACGGCAACATATTTTTTCTTGGATTAAGTATTTATTAAAATGGGGTCTTTTCGCTAAATCGCATGTCCCTCATAATCGTTAAACATTATGCGCAAGATTACTAAAGCTATTTTGCCGGTCGCTGGTTTTGGCACTAGATTTTTACCAGCCACTAAAGCTCAACCTAAAGAAATGTTGCCGGTAGTCGATAAGCCTGCTATTCAATATTTAGTTGAAGACGCTGTGGCCGCTGGTATTGAGGAAATTATTTTTGTCACTGGGCGTGGTAAAAGGGCTATTGAAGATCATTTTGATTATTCTTTCGAACTAGATAAGACTTTGGTAGAAAAAAATAAGCTAGATTTAGTTAAAAAAGTTCGTCGAATTTCTGAGATGGCTAAGTTTTCTTATGTTCGTCAGCCGTTACCTTTGGGTGATGGCCACGCTCTAGCCTGCGCTGCTCATTTAGTTTATGATGAGCCAGTTTTAGTAATGTTTGGTGATACTTTATATGATGCTGAAGAAGGTCCAGCTAGTCAGGTTTTAAAGACTTTTGCTAAATATGGCGATCCAGTTGTTGGGCTTTCTAAGGTTGATCATCAGGAAGTTAGCAAATTTGGTGTTATTGACGGCGTTAATTTGGGAGGTGGCAGTTATGAAATCAAGCGCTTCATTGAAAAACCAGATCCAGTCGAAGCCCCATCTGATTTGGTGGCGGTTGGAGTTTATGTAATTACCCCAGAAGTTTTAGATAATTTAAAGACCATGAAGCCCCGGCCAAATGGCGAACTCCGTTTGGCTGATGCTTTTAGCCAAATGCTTGAGAATGGCCGGCCACTATATGGTCAAGAATTAGAGGGGACTTGGCTCGATACCGGCAATAAGCTTAGCTTTATTAAAGCAACTATTCAGCTAGGTTTAAAAGACCCGGAAATCGGTGAAGACCTACGGGGCTTTATTAAGAAGTTTGTTCGTTAGCTAAAAGCTAAAGATCTAGAGAGTAGAGACCGTTTTGATCATTAAGGCGTCCATAAAAATATAGTTGGTCGCCTTTTTTGTTGATGGCTGAACGGTAAAGTTGCTGCATCTCAGCTAGTCGCCAAATATTATGGCCCTGTCTATCGTCTAATTCAATTAATTCCCAGCTACTGTCGTGACCGTAAATTAGATAGTTATCATTATCTGGTAGACAGATAAGTTGTTTAATTGGCTGGCTGAAACGCCCCAAAAGAGTGCTATCTTTTTTTTCTGGATCAACTAGCCAGAGTTCAAAATCTTTAGCAATAGCTAGTTTTTTATTAGGTAATTGGCAAATTGATTTAATTTGATTGGTGTCTAGCCAGTTATCAGCTAGCTGTTTTTCAGTCAAAAAATAATCAATTGAACTCGTGGCTGCTTGTTTATTACTAAAATTGTAATCGTTATTTTCTGGCCAATCGATTTGCGAACAATCTTGATTGGTTGGCACAGCAAAAATCAGTTCAGGCTCGCTTTGTTTGAAAAGTCTGACATTTTTAGCAAAAGTCGTCTCGGCCGGATTAACAGTTAAGGTTTTTTTCCAAGAATGATAGCCAGGCAAGTCTAATTTAACAGTATAATTACCTGGTCGGAGATTTTTTAGTTTTAGGGGGGTAGTCAAATCTTTTGGTTTAATCAGCCAAGCTCTAAGTTCATCAATTGTAGCCGTTGCTTTAGTGGGTTCAGTTTTTATTTCTAAAAGTCCAGTTCTTTCCAGCCTTAAATAGCGCCAATTAACATGATATCCAGCAGCGTAAGCTAAGACTAGTGGAGTAGTAACTAAAAAAATAGCAATAAAAAAACGGGAAAGCCAAAATCTTTGTCGAGGGGTCATATATTTATTCAACTCTTTCAATATCGGCACCAATTAGTTTAAGTCTTTCGGCAATATTTTCATAGCCTCGTTCAATTTGATAAATATTGTCGATTTCGGTTTTACCTTGAGCAATTAAGGCGGCCATTACCATAGCAATACCAGCTCTAAGATCAGGCGAGGTTAATTTGCGACCATGCAGTGGAGTTGGACCGTTGACAACGACTCGGTGAGGGTCACACATAATAATATTGGCGCCCATCTGAGTTAGCATATCAGTAAAGAGTAGTCGGCGATCGTAAATTGTTTCATGGATAATACTAGAACCATGAGCTTGAGTCATTAAAACAGTATAGGGTGACTGCAAATCAGTTGGAAAGCCAGGATATTCGTGAGTTTTAATGCTATAGGCTTCAATTTTCTTGCTAGGTAGCATTTTTAGCCAATTTTCACCTTGCTCAAAATTAACACCTTGTTTACGAAAAATATTTAAAAGAATTTCAATATGTTCTGGGCAGCAATCGGTGATTAATAGTTCAGATTGACTGGCAGCTGCTAGCATAGCAAAGGTGCCAGTTTCGATTCGGTCAGGAATAACGGTAAAAGCACCGCCGTTAATTTTATCAACGCCGTCAATGGTAATTATCGGGGTGCCAGCGCCTTCAATTTTAGCACCTTGGTTATTAAGATAATCAGCCAAGGCAACAATTTCTGGCTCCATGGCGCAGTTTTTTAAAGTGGTGCGACCATTGGCCAAAGTAGCGGTCATCATTAAGGCTTCAGTGCCAGTAACGCTAACGGTTGTAAAGAAATATTCAGCGCCTGTTAGTTTTTTAGCTGTAAGCTCATAGTAGCCGTTAGCAAAATTGATTTTAGCCCCTAAAGCTTGGAAGCCTTCTAAAAATAAATCAATTGGCCTAGTGCCAGCCCCAATAACGCAGCCGCCAGGGTGTGGAAAACTAACTTGGCCAGTACGAGCCAGGATTGGTCCGACAAACATAATAGAAGCGCGAAGCTTGTTGGCTAAGTCAGCTGGTATTCGGGTAGTGGCCAAAGTTTTAGTTTCAATCTGGCATTGGCCTTCGCGGTAGCTAGCGGTGCCGCCCAAAGCCTCAACGATTTCTAGACAGCGTTTAGTGTCTTCGATATCTGGTAGATTATCAATAGTAATAGCTTGTTCAGACAGTAGGCTGGCCGGGATGATTTTTAAGGCAGCATTTTTAGCACCGCCGACACGAATCTGGCCACCCAAAGGTTTTTGTCCGTTGATTATGAATTTACCCATAAAAATAAGATTAATTATTTATATCATAGACTACTTTGTTGATTCTTTCAACTTATGATAAGATAAAAAGACTGAATTAAATTTTAAAATATTTATGTCTAAACAGGGTTCTCGCTGGCGATGGTTGAAATTGATTATCGTCATTGTGGTTATAGGTGCCGCCATTAGTGGGGGCTTTTTACTTGGGGTTATTTACTCTGAGCGAATTGATATTGTCCGCCGATTGACTGACAAACAGACTGTTTTTTTGGGTAAACTAAGTGGAGTATACCAAGAAGATAGCCAAGGTCGGCTAGCCAATGATGTTGATTTTTCTCTATTTTGGAATACTTGGGATATGCTCAAGGCTGACTATGTTGATCACGGCAATTTAACTGATAAACAGCTTTTTTATGGAGCTTTGAGTGGTCTAGTTGGAGCAGCCAAAGATCCTTATACAGTTTTTATGAATCCAGAAGAAGCTAAAATGTTTAGCGATGATTTGTCTGGTTCATTTACTGGGATTGGCGCTGAAGTTGGTATGCGTAACGATATTATTACTATCGTAGCCCCACTAGAAGGTATGCCAGCTCAAAAAGCAGGTCTCCGGGCCGGGGATAAAGTTTATGCTATTAATAAAGAATCAACAGCTGGGCTTAGTGTCGATGAAGCAGTTAAAAAAATTCGTGGTGAAAAAGGCACGGAAGTTACTTTAACTATTGCCAGGGGTAGCGACAAGATTCGTGATATTAAAATTGTTAGAGACACTATTGTTATTAAGAGCGTTAAAACTAGCTACGACGAAAAGACCGGTCTTTATTTAATTGAAATTAACAATTTCAATAGCGATACCAATGGACTATTTCGCCAGGCGGTTGAAGATATCAAAGTTAAACACCCCAAGGGAATTATTCTTGATATGCGCAATAATCCTGGCGGTTATCTTGATTCAGCTGTAGCTATTTCTAGCTATTGGATTCAAGATAAAGTTGTTGTTAGTGAACAGTTCTCGACTGGTGTCAAACAGGACCAATTATCGAGTGGAGTGGCTTATTTAGCCGATATTCCAACTGTTGTTTTAATTAACCAAGGTAGTGCCTCGGCTTCTGAAATTGTCGCTGGTGCTTTGATGGACCATGAAAAAGCCACAGTTGTTGGTAAAACTAGCTATGGCAAGGGCTCCGTTCAAGTAGTTCGTGATTTACCCGATGGCTCTTTGGTCAAGATTACTGCCGCCAAGTGGTTGACTCCAAAGGGCACTTCAATTAATGAAAAAGGCATTAAACCAAATGTTGAAGTTGATTTAACTGAAGAAGACTTTAATAAAAATATTGATCCTCAGCTAGATAAAGCTCGTCAGATCTTAAAAGAAAAAGCCAAATAAAGCTGGATATTTTATAAAAAAGAGATACTTAAAAGCCGCTCCTAAAAAGAGTGGCTTTTTTATATTTTATTATTATAATCCCTTGACAGATTCAAGATAATAATGTATAATATAATATTGTTCAAAATGGATTGAACTTTAAAAAATAAATAGAAAGAAAAAGGAGAGAAAAATGAAAGACTCTAATTTTAGTCCTGTATTAGAAGAAATGACGGTTTGGTGGGCTGTTATTATTGTTGTTGTTTGTATTTTTATTAGTCATGAAGAACCTCATGAAAAATATGTTTGTTTGTTGTTTAGTCTGTTTGCTGCTTTTATAGGCACAACCCATTTCTTTATGAAAGAAGGAATAATAGATAAATTGAAAGGTGTAAAGAATAAACCGTTAAACTACGCAGTACTTTCTTTTATTTTCTTATTGTCTTTCTTGGTTATGTTTTTTTTATTTTTTGGGTATTGGGTATGTATTTTTTTTCTTTTGCTCACTTGGGATTTTCTAATTGCAAGAGAAGAAGAATATGGTTATGATGTTACCAAGGTTATATGTTTCGCTGGTGCTTGGTTTGGAGTTAGTTTTCATATGATCTGTCGAAATAATTTAGAAAAAATATTTCCAAATATCTCCTGGTTAGATGTTTTATCTGCTCCAGATAACTCAAATGTCATAACCTTGGTTTTGATCTTTAGTGTTATTTTTGTTAGGGGGCAGTATACAAAGTTAACAAAATCGAAATCAAACTGAATTATAAAAAACCACCCCTTAAATAAGAGGTGGTTTTAAATTTGAGAAAATGTTTTCAAAATATAAAACTAGTCAACATCAACAATCTTGGTTGATTTTAACTGGTTATCGAAACGGCGAATCTTTTTGGTGCGGAACTTAACCTTGCCTTCGCTAGTAGCGAATAAGGTGTCGTCATTACCAACTGAAACATTGGTGCCGGCTCGATATTTGGTACCGCGTTGGCGAACAATAATGGCGCCAGCTTTGGCAATCTGACCATCTTGTAATTTAACGCCCAAGCGTTTGCTTTGTGAATCGCGACCTAGCGCTGTAGAGCCACCGGCTTTCTTGTGTGCCATAGTATTAAAACTAAACAATAAAAAATCAGCTGTTTTCAGCTGGGTATTACTATAACAAAGCTTGACCGGCTTGTCAATTGTTCCTCGTCTGTTATAATTAGGATAACCTTATTTTTAATTATGATAGCTATGGCCAGCAAATTATTGGGCCACTTTAAATATTGGCTACTAGCCCTAGTTGGTTTGCTGGCGGTAGTGTTACTAGCCGAAAATAGTTTTAGCTATCTTGATCCTGATTTTGGTCGTTACTATCAACTGGGTAGCCAAACCTGGCAGCAATTTTCTTTAGCTTCTTTAGAGCATGGTTGGCTAACCAATCTAATAGCCTATGGTTGTAGTCACTTTGGCGGTTATCTGGCTTTGAGCTTGTTGTTTATTGGTCTAGCTTGGACTATCTGGTTTATTTTAATTCGTCAGACAGTTAAAAATGAACTTAGTGGACAGGGAAGCTCATTATTTTTTTGGTTGCTAACAGCGATTGCTTTTAAGGCGAGTCTCCCTTATTTCGGTGTTCGCAGTCAGGTTTTTACGATTTTATTTTTACTAATTCTTAGTCTTTGGTTAGCCAAAGTAGTTCGTCGCCAAGCTTGGCGTAATTTTGATTTAGTTTTGCTGCCAGTTTTCTTTTGGCTATGGGCGGCCTTGCAACACGGAGTAATGGCTGGATTGATAGTTTTATCTGGTTGGAGCGGTTACCGTTTACTACTTTGGATTGCTGGTAGATTTAGACAATCAGGTAAAGTTATTCAAGGAACACTACCTGGGCGCCAGATTGTTATCTCACTAATTATTACTGGTTTGTCGTGGCTTATGGCTGCTTTATTTAGACGGACTGATTTTTCTTTAACACTAAACTGGCAGCCATTAGTTAATGATCTTTGGAGTTGGCAAGCACTTTATTATTTTATTTTTGGTGCGGCTTTAGTTTTACTAATAATTAAACTTAGTTACCAGTCAGCCGACAATCGTCGTCAGATTGTTAAGTGGTGGAGTAGTCAAGACTATTGGACGATTTTATTAGCGATTGCTTGGTTTTTTCTGACCTGGTTTACGGCCTACAATTTTCCTTTGTTCGTTATTGTTTCCTTTAGTTGGCTAGCGAGTTTTTATTATCAACTAGTTGGGGGTTTGACCATTGAGACTAAGTGGCCAATTTATCTCAAGCTTTTTGTTTTGTCAGCTGTTATTTTATCGGGTGGTCTAGCGGTAGCCAATACCAATTGGCTAAGACAGCCCGATCGTGATTATTGTGGCAATTATCCTTGTGCTGCTTTGCAATATTTGCGCCAAACACCTTATAGGCACTGGATAACTTTGATTAATTATGATTGGCAAGGTTATTTTTATTGGCAGTGGCCAGATAAGGCGGTGATTGCTAGCGAGGCTTTGCAACTTCAACAAGAGTCACAAATCAAGAAATTTATTAATGATAGCAATTTGTCGGTTGTGGTAATTAGCCAACCGCAAGTTCCAAGATTTGATTGGTTGGAAATTTGGTTACTTGGTCGTGGTCAGAAAATTCAAGATTATGATAATTTTTCTGAAAATATCCGCCGAGTCATGCTTAAAATGCCAGATTGGCGCATGATTTACTCCGATAATACTGCTATTATTTATGTTAGGCAGTAAGCGGATAAAATAAGACATTTTTTTGGTCTTGCCTTTTTTTTCGCTTTTTGCTAAAGTTTGGTTTAGCAATCGTTGATTGTTAATTTTGCGCCGTTAGCTCAGTCGGTAGAGCAACTGCCTTTTAAGCAGATGGTCACTGGTTCGAATCCAGTACGGCGTACCAAAAGGCCGCCCTAGCTCAGTTGGTAGAGCAATAGTTTTGTAAACTATCGGTCGTCGGTTCGAGTCCGACGGGCGGCTCAGTCTACAAAAAAACAACCGTTAAAACGGTTGTTTTTATTTAAAAGAGAAGTAATTTGCTTTATTCAGCGGCTTTTTCCAACTTTTTAGCTGTCTTTAAACAACTGGTACAAACCTTAATAGTTCCGCCATCGATTTTGCAATTTTGCAAGTTGATGCCTTGGCGACGCAAAGTTTTAATGTTGGAGTGGGAGCGGCTAGCGCCCTTGGTGGCACTACGCTGGCAAATATCGCATTTTTTAGCCATATTTTTATTTACTTATAATCAAAAAATCAGCTAATCGTTGATTAGTCTTTTCCAAGGATAACAGGTTTTGCTAAAATAATCAAGCCATGTTATTCTAACTTTCAGACTAAGAAAATTTTTATGTTTATTTTTCAAATCGTTGTTTTTCTATTAGCAGCTATTATTCACGAATATGGCCATGCCTGGATGGCACATCGTCTAGGTGATGATACGGCTGCCAGAGCAGGGCGTTTGACGATCAATCCTTTAGCGCATCTAGATTTTTTCGGTTCAATAATTTTGCCAACCGTT
>DAOQAO010000009.1:0-12813 GCA_035354095.1 bacterium
GTACATTTTCCGGCGTGGACTGCGTTTGGTTTCAATAATATCAATAATTCCGGTCAGATTAACCGTATCGCCTAAGCTAATTTTATCAATTGAACTTTGACGACTAAAATCATCATAACGAAAAGGATAATAAGTAGCAGCTTGGCCAATGGTTAAAATGCCCAATTTAGCTAACTTAGCAGCTAAAGCTGGCCCCACCCCTGGCAAAGCACTAATTTTAACATCTCCTGATAACATATAGCTACATTCTACCATATTTAGCCCAACAAAAAACAGATGCTACTGCACCTGTTTTTTAACTGTACTCTCGGTAGGAATCGAACCTACATTGCAAGATCCGCAATCTTGCGTCCTATCCATTGAACGACGAGAGCCCAATAAATTAAAGCTTTAGAAACCGACTAATAGTTTCAATGAATGGTTCGTCGGTTCGTTCTAAATCTTCTTTGAGGTATTTTAGCAGGTTTTCACGAATTGGCAAGGGATTGTTGTCGAGTAATGGAATTATTAAGTCTCGTCGCCAAGAAGATCGGCAATCAAGATAAAGTGCTTTTAAATCCTGATTGGGTTTATATAAAACGGAAAAGCTTTTAAAATCATCATAATCGTAAAATTTATCCCCCAGCATGACACCTTCTGTGCCAATAGTAAATTTAACTAAATCTGGCTGTTCCCCTTCATTAAAAACCACAATAAAGGCAGCAATCAAAATAATCAAAGCAAATAAAAAATTACTGGTCAACACAGCTAAGGCAATTAGAGCTAAAGCGACTAGGCCAGCCGTTATCTTCCATTTAACACTATGCTCATAATGTTCTCTCTCGGGAATTTTCCAGGAATGTATTTCTTGGCCAATCAATGATTTATCGTCCATATTTATAAGCTAAATCGCGGTTGACAAGGTGATAGTTATCGTCTATCATAAACCTAGGCAACGATATTATTATAACATTGACGGCCTATTTCAACAAGTTGGAGAGATGCCTGAGTGGCTGAAAGGGGCACCCTGCTAAGGTGTTAGTCGTGAAAGCGGCTCGAGGGTTCGAATCCCTCTCTCTCCGCCAATAAAAACAGAGTAAAGCTCTGTTTTTTGTTTTAACTTGATGATATAATAACAATAGATATTTGTAAAAATAAAATAACTTATGACCTCATATAAACATACTCAAGTTGGATATCTAATGATAACAGTCACTCTAGTAGCACTGGTAGTTTTTGCCTGGACTCAGATTGCAGTTAGAACCGAGCTACCGTCTGCCGATTCTGGTGCAAACTTTTTTGCTACAGCTGTAATGGTTATAGTTTTGTTGGCTCTATCATCTTTTGCAACACTAACGGTTTCTATTGATGAAAACTATCTTCAGATTAAATTTGGCTATGGAATTTTTAGAAAAAAGTTTTTACTCAACGAAATAACTTCTGCTAAACAAGTAAAAAATCATTGGTATTGTGGCTGGGGCATCCGTTTTTGTTGCCACCCACGCATGTGCATTTATAATGTTTCTGGTTTTAATGCAGTAGAAATAGTTACAAAAGATGGAAAGATTTATCGCATCGGCACAGACACTCCTAGTGAATTAGAAACGGCCATCAAACAAAAATTGCCAACAAATCTTTAGTAAAAAGAAACGAGCTCACTGTTAAAAAACAGAGTTCTAACTCTGTTTTTTGCTGAACAAAAACTATCTTTATGAAAAATTTAAGAAAAGAAAAACTCTTAATAATTGCTACTGTTTTTATTGATGTAATTGGCATTGGCGTCGTTATTCCAGTCATGCCTTTTTATGCCCAAAGCTTTGGCATGTCACCTTTTCTGATTACTTTAATGTTTTCGGTTTTTTCTTTGTTTGCTTTTTTATCCGCACCACTACTCGGATCTTTTTCTGATCGAATCGGTCGCCGCCCGATTTTAATTATTAGTTTACTTAGCACTGCTATTGGCTGGTTTGTTTTTGCTAGTGCCAAAAGCATTACCTTTCTATTTTTAGGTAGGATCATTGACGGCTTAGCTGCTGGAAATTATCCCATTGCTCAAGGCTATCTAACCGATATTTCCAGGGATGACAAAGAGCGCACTGCTAATATGGGTTTAATTGGCGCTATCTTCGGTATAGGTTTTATCTTTGGACCAATGATTGGCGGTCTACTTGCTAATATTAGCACTGCAGCCCCTTTCTTTTTTGTTGGTATAATTTCGGCCATCAACACTATCGCCGCTTTCTTTTTCTTACCAGAATCACATCATCAAAGAACTCTACAACCACTATCTTTTAATCCAATTCGTCCACTAAAAACGGCTCTTATTGATAAAAGTTTACGCCTGCGATATCTGATTGTCTTTTTATTTAATACCGCCATAGCCATGCAACAGGCAATTTTTGCTCTGTACCTTTACGATATTTTTGGTTTTAAAACCGCTATGGTTGGTTATGTTATGACAGCCACTGGAGTTATGATGGCTGTTAATCAAGGCGTTTTATTAAAACGCTTTTGGTTGAATAAGTTTTCTGAGGCTAAACTAGAAGTCTGGATGTTTTTGGTACTAGCCATATCTCACGCTTTACTGCTGTTTGGCAACATCCCTACTCTAATTATCTCAATGTTTTTGATGGTTGCTAGCCAATCTGTCTTACATGTTGTTATTGCTAGCCGGATTGTTGGACTAGCTAGCCAAGAAAAACGAGGTGAAATACTTGGCGTAACTTCATCAATCCAATCAGCCGCCGCAATTGTCGGACCTCTATTTTCAGGAATAATTTACAATAGCCACAGATCGCTAACCTTTATTGCCAGCATCAGTCTACTGCTTGTAGCCTTTTTCATTATGAAAAAATTCGCTTCAAAAAATCGGCAGTCAGAAAAAAATCTGACCGCCGATGATTTAGTTTCAGTGGAAACTATCTAGAAAAATCTATTTGATTCTAGTAAAACCAATTACTTCTCCGTTACTAGCAGTTAAAGTCAAAACATCATTGGCTACGCCATAGCCAATACCTTTATTTAAACCGCTTAATAAGATATTTTCGACATCCATCAACTCCCACTCACAAGCCATTTTAGTGGAAGAAATCAAGCCATCAGCAACAATGCTACTGCCTTCAACAAGATTAACCTTACCATTTAGATTATTACAAATCTTACCGCTAAATAGATTGTTATCGAAACTTATCTGCCCATTATAACTAGATAAATCAGTTAATTGTCCATCCTTTACTAAGGAAAATAACTGCCAATTGCCAGTAATAGTTTCTTCACCACCAACGGGTAAATTTTTAGTAGCTTCACCAGACATCTCGCGATTAACAGCCTTGACCAACTTTAATTCTTTGGCACTTGGGCTATAATTTAAAAACCACCAGCCAGCAGCAATGGCGACTACTAAAATCAGGCTGCTAGTAATTATTAAAGCTTTTTTACCCATAAAGTTGTTATTTAGTTTTGATTAAATTTAAAAGCTGTTCAGCTGTTTTTTCCAAAGTCTGTCGCTTTAAAGAATAAATCAACTGACGGCCTTGCCTCTCCTGCTCTACTAAATCAGCCTGGCGTAAAGTTGCCAAGTGATGAGATAGTGATGGTGCAGTAATATCAAAGTGCTTGCCAATCTGCCCAGCATTCAAACTTTTTTTACTCAAAAGCTTGATAATCTTGCGACGGCTAGGATCAGTTAGGGCGCCTAAAATTTCGTTTAAATACATAAAGTTAATATTTAGATGTATGCCTAAATTATACCGCGCCCTTAGCAGCCGGTCAACTATTGACTAAAAGTAGAGAAAGTGTCAGACTATTATTAGTTCTTTAAAGGAGGGATTATGACAGATTCTGAATGGGTTCCTGGCAAACAATATGTTATACAGAGTGGTCCTAATGCCGGAAAAAAATTAGAACAAATACTGAAAAATGATCCGGTAAAGTTTTCCCAGATGGAATATAACTTAAAAAAATATTCCACACCCACTTCCAGGCCAAACGATTATCAAAAATATTTCGAATGGCTAGAAAGACAATTAGAAAAACTGTCGCACAGTCTAATCTGTGACTGCTGCGGCCAACCAGCCGAAGTCATTTTAGTCTTAGGTGATTCTCACCAGGGCTATACTCCACTGCCTCATCCTTATTGCAAAAAATGTGCCCAAATTACGAATGACACTAAATATGGTCAGAAGGGCACCACAGTATCTCTCTCCCCCTGGGGACTAAGATGCTTTAGTTGTAAAAAGGACGCTAAAAGAATCTGGCAAGTCATCTGCGACCTGCTTAATATTCGAAAAATCAAAGACCAAGCGCTCTTTGAGCGCTTGAAAACTGTGAATTAAACTAAAGACCCTACACTGTAGGGTCTTCTTTTTTTAGAGATTCTAAATATTCTTTTTGCTCAGCAATAAGACTTCGAGCATAATTATAATCAGCCGTATCTATAGCTTGGTTAATTTTATCTAGAGCCTCCTCGTTGGTTCTTATTTGATTTTTTAGTTCTGCCAACAACTGCTCGGCTTCTTGGATAGTGTCCATATATTATTCTACAAGTTTATATAAAAGACTATTTACTTTCTCAGTAGCCTCATCTTGCTTTAAATTTTTAACTTCTACCGAATAATCTATTGCTAAAGTTCTCATTTCAATTCCATCAATCTTGGTTTTTTTAATATCAAATGCACCGCCACTCTGCGCTTTGTCTTTTTTTTCTTCTACAAAAGCTTGAAGGCCAGCAAAAAATTTCTTTCTCTCTTGATTCAGCCCCTTAAATACATCCACCCAAGCAAAAATATTTCTTTTTTCACCTTTTAAAATAATCTCTAATTTTTGAAGATCAATTTCTTGCTCTGGTTTTGCTGTTTGATTGGCTTCTGATTTTTTATTCTTGTTTTTATTATCTTTAGTTTTGGTTTGTTTTTCGGATTTCTTTTTAGTCTTTTCTTTAGATTGATCTTCGGGTTGGTTTTCAGATGAACTATTAGTTGAATTATCAACTGAACTATCGACTGAATTGTCAGGGGCAGTTTCCTTTTTTTCATTATCAGCTTGGCTCTTTTTGTTTTCTTCTATCGCTCTCTCCTTACTTCTCCTGTCTGCTATTTCTTGAGCGATTTCAGCACTAGTTTTACCAAGACCATTAATTTTAGCTAAGTATCTTTTATTCTCTAGACGATCGTCTTGCAACATATTAATTCTTTGTCTCACTTCCCTATACTGACAATCAAACTTCAATTGTTGTTTTTTTAGTTCATCTAAAATTTCTTGAACTGGTTCGGCCATCTGGGCATCACTTTTTTTAAATCTGTTTAAGGCCCCTTCAGCTTCAGCAATCTTTATAGCTGTCTCGAACCTCTTTTCACTAATTACTTCAGCAACATCATTATACTCAATTAAACAGGTTTCGATAGTCTCAATTTTCTTAGCATAATTCGGTAGATCTTCTTTTTGACTTTCCAAATCTTTCTCGCACTCTACTTTTCTCGTCTCAAGAAGTTCCCCTTCGGTTCTCATTTTTTCCTCAAGTAATTTTTTTTCTCCTTCAGGCAAAATATTGGCTAACACTAAGCTTTCTGCATATCTCTTTTTATATTTCTCAATTTCTTCTTTTGCCTTAATTAATTCTTTACCAAAATTTTTATCAATATCCTTGATTTTGTCTCCAGCTGCCTCTTGCTCTTTGGCAGAAAAACTAAAAATCTTCTTAAAAAGACCTTTTTTATTATTTTCATTAGAAGATTCTTCGGCCTCTTCTTGAAGCTTTTCAAATAATTTATCGGCTTCAAGCAACCTATCTTCAATACTCAGACAATCTTGGCCTTCACTTTCTGGATTTTTTTCACCTGGCTGCTGAGTTGAAAAATTTTCAGGACTTTCCATATTTTTAATATTTTTATTACAAGATTTTTATAACAAATATCTTGTTTTTATAATATCACCGAAAAGCTTGTTTTTCAAGCAAACTTATGATATCGTATCAAAGTAAAAATGGAGAGATGCCAGAGCGGTTTAATGGAACAGTCTTGAAAACTGTCGTCCGTGAAAGCGGACCGAGGGTTCGAATCCCTCTCTCTCCGCACACCAAAAAGCACACTGCTAAACAGTTGTGCTTTTTATTTTATGTTTACATGAACTTTGGCAAATGTTAGACTTATTATAGTCTTTATAACCTCTAAACTACAAAGATAAATATATGGCAAGACCTGAAATGGAGTTAATACTAAATCAAGTCAAACAAGAATTGAGGCAAAATGCTGATGAAAAACTAAAAAAGAGTGGTGCAAGATTCTTTAAGGAAGATGTCAAAATGTATGGAATGAAAACCGCTTTAGGACTTCAAATCGGCAAGAAATATTGGCAAAAAATCAAAGATCAAAATAAATCGGCAATCTTTGCTCTGTGCGAAGAATTGTGGAAATCAGGCTACATGGAAGAATCTTTTATCGCTAGCAATTGGGCCTACTGTTTACGGGAAAGATATGAAGAAAAAGATTTTGCTATTTTTGAAAAATGGATAAAAAATTATGTTTCCAATTGGGCGTCATGTGACACGCTTTGCAATCATACCGTTGGCATTTTTATAGAAAAGTATCCGAAATATTTGACCAACCTTAAAAAATGGGCTAAATCAAAAAACCGCTGGGTAAAAAGAGCATCTGCTGTAACTCTTATAATCCCCGCCCGCCAAGGTAAATTTCTAACTGATGTTTTTGACATTGCCAATCTCTTACTTTTAGATGAAGATGATCTAGTGCAAAAAGGCTATGGCTGGCTGCTTAAAACTGCCAGTCAAGCTCACCAAACTGAAGTGTTTAATTTTGTGATGAAAAATAAAAATAAAATGTCCCGCACAGCTCTTCGCTACGCCATAGAAAAAATGCCACCAGATCTAAGAGCTAAAGCAATGGCTAAATAATATAATATGAATATCTTTAAAAGTTTTGAAAAAATAAAAACCCCTTCAGAAATTACAATTTCTGAATTTGAAAATTTACGAAGTAAAGATTTATCTGATAAAGACCTTTCTAAAGTACCGGTTGATATTTTAGAAAAAGCTGACTTTGATACAACCACTAAATGGCCAAGTAAGGAAAACTTGCCAACAGGTTTTTCACCTGAACAGCTATTGGAAGACGCTAAAAATCCAGGACTGGGAATTAAAAAGCTACACGAGCAAGGAATAACTGGTCAAGGAATTGTAGTCGCAATTATTGATCAAAAGCTGGACATTAACCACGAAGAATACAGAGACGCTGTAATTGATTATACTGAATACGGCAAAGCAACAGAAGAATCAATTAGCATGCACGGTCCAGCAGTAGCTAGCTTACTAGTTGGGAAAAATTGTGGCGTTGCTCCTGGAGCTAAGCTAGTCTATAAGGCTACTCCTAGCACGGGTAGAGATTTTCATTTTGGGGCCCAAGCATTAAATGATATCATTGAGAAAAATCAGAACGCTCAGTCAAATGAAAAAATTAGAATTGTTAGTTGTTCTATTGGCTACAGGACGGAAGTACCAGAGCCTGGTCTTGATGAATGGATTCAAACACTAAATAAAGCAGAAAAATCGGGAATTTTTGTTGTGGATGTCAACGGCGAACAGATTGATATACAACTTAATGGTTGCGGCAGCTCGGAAAACAAAGATAATTTTGATAGCTATTATCCTTGGTTAAACAAAGAGTTAACTGAATTAGATAAAAATAAAGAATTAAATAAACTAATCTTTGAAAAAAATACAAATAAAATCTTAGAAAAATTACGAGAACTAGCCCCAGAAAAATTTAAAAACATTAGTGATTTTGCTTTAAAAGAAAAAATAGAAAAAAGAATAAATGAATTAGAAAAAATACTCTGTATCCCTTGTGATTATCGAACCATGGCTTCTTCATGGAGAAAAGAAGGCCAATATGTGTATAATGGGAAAGGCGGACTCAGTTGGGCAGTTCCTTATTTAGCTGGCTTATTTGCCTTGGCACTACAAATTGATCCGTCAATTGACCAAGAAAAATTGGTCAGCATAATGAAAGAAAGTGCAATAATAAATAACCAGGGAATAAAAATTGTTAACCCTGAGGGTATTATTGATTTAGTAAGAGAAAGGATGTAGAACTGAGTTCAAGAATTAATAGCAATTTTTTGCTTAGTTATTAACTCGTAAAATCTTTTAGTATTCTCGTTAGTGCCCCGCTGCCAAGGGCTATGTGGATCGGCAAAATATACTTTAATACCAGTTTCTTCAGTAAATAGTTTATGCTGAGCCATTTCCGTGCCCCGATCATAGGTAAGGGATTTAGCAAATTTTTTAGGGATGCGCTTGAAGGCCCTGGCGAATGCCAGGCGTACGGAAAGCGCATCCTTCTTTTTTAGTGGCACAAGTAAGACGGTTCTAGTGGTGCGTTCCGCCAGAGTACCTAAGGCGCTCTGGCGATCTTTGCCAACAATGAGATCACCTTCCCAATGTCCAGGGATAATCCGTTCGGCAGCTTCGTTTGGCCGCTCAGATATGCTGACAGCGTCTTCAATACCGGGACGCCGAGCATGGATTGAAGCCCTGGAAAGGCGGCGTTTGCGCCTGAGGCGCAAACTAGCCATAAGCTCTTTCTTAAGCTCGCCTCTCGGTAGGCAGTAAAGATATTGGTAGATGGTTTCGTGGGAAACGCGCATAGTAGTATTCTCAGCATATTCTATTTTGAGACGGTTAGCAATCTCTTCTGGCGACCATTGCTCTCTTAGCTTGGTCTCGACATAATCACGCAGGGCCTGATTATTATTTATTTTTCTTAACCGACCCCTTCGGGATCGGTTAAGGGTTGCTATCTCTTGGCCCTTAGTAGCTGAATAGCACCAGTTTTTAACTTTTACTTGTTTCCTAACTTCTCTGGTTAGCGCACTGGGGCTGCGCCCCAGGCGCTTAGCAATCTTATTTAATTTTTCGTAAGCATAAATACCCTTACTAATCTCTTCTCGCTCCCACTGTTTAAGTTCTGATTTTTTGTTACTCATATAGAATTATTATATTCCAAGTAAGCTCGTTGCAATAATTTCTTGAATCCAGCTCTCTAGTGCTTGACAAGATTTAGTAAATATGCTATAGTATAAATGTTAAAAATTTAAGTTTGTTCTTTAATAAAAACTTGCGAAATTAGTCACAGCCAAAAGATGTCTATCTACCAATTAGTGGATAGTTATTTCCTGACTGTGACTAAAGTAGTCATTAGCTTCCACCTCGGATAAGAGGAAACCAAAAAGGCGCGAATAAGCGCAAAGGAGATTAAATAAAATGGAAAAGAAAGAATTTGCATCCGCCACTAAGAAGTGGCAAGAAAAAAAGGGTGTCATTTATTTTTCGGTCACCAGTGATGGAACGACCGGCGAAGAATGGATTTCTCGTTTGGAAAGCAAGGGTTTCCGTGTCAGAGATCGTGCCAAGAATGTACTTCGCTCCAAAGGTTTTAAACCGACAGCTGGTATCACTTACGAAGTTGCCGTCTTAAAAGGTGAACTTTTTAGCGACAACGGACGTATCACTGAAAATATTCGTGAAGAAGCAAAAAATCGAGGGTTTATAACACCTGACCCCGAAATTGCATGTCTTATCAGAGAGAAATTCTCTGACAAAGAACTGGAAGCCGTGGGATTTTATTGGATTGCTGTTATGCACGAACCAATAAAAGATTCTGACGGCGATCCTGAGCTCCTCAACGCTAATCGCCTTGACGTTGGTTCCTGGCTGGGCACGAACTGTGACAGTCCTGGTTTCAAGTGGGGTCGTTGCTCTGGTTTTGCGTTCGTCGTTTCGCAAGTTTCTAACTCTTAGTCTTTGGCTCTTTGTTTTCAACCTCGAATTACATAAATAATTCGAGGTTATTTTTTTATAAAATTAATGAATACATCATCAATCAGCCAAGTCTTTAACTAATGGGATTATTACTTGTTTTTGGTAGTAGCCATCAACTTGATTAATTACTGGAAACATTAAGGCTGGGACAAATAGTTCATAACTTTCGTTAGTTTCAGTATTGTAATTATAAATCTTAGTTAGTATTTTCTTGGGGCTACCAAAAATTACTTCAACCTCTCTAGCTCCCTCCACTTCATAGCCAACCTGGACTACCTTAGTTAAAGCAGTTTTTATTTTTTGATTATCATTTTCTAGTTCATAATTAGACTTTTCCAAATTAATCGAAAAATTACCACTAGCATTTATTACTACTCGGCGGCGCAAATCAACTTCAAAAGTTAGTCCATCAACCGAACCGTCATTACTATAGACAACTTGCTTATCAATAATAAAAGGAAAAACTACTGTCGCCGATTCTGGAGCATAATCACTACGACCAGATTGATAATCAACAATTGCCATCTTTGAGACTTCAGCCATTTGCGGCTGGCCGTAAAGACTTAAATCAATTTTATACTCCTTGGCAAAATCCTTGGCAACACTAATAATCGCGTCTCGATCGGGTAGTTCCTCTTTTTTAATTGTTTCGCTAGGTTGTGGCCACTTTTCCCAATTTTGATAAATTGAAAAACTATTATTTTCCAGATTTGCTGAAAAAACATAACCATTTTGTCTATCTTCCTTAAGAGATAAACTATCCAGCTTGGCATTGGTAAATTTCTTTAAATCAATAAAACCAAAACCTAACTTTTGAATTTGTTTAGCCAGTTCTTGACCTGATTGGCTGCGACCACTCTTGCGATACACCGCTCCTTGGCTAGCTGCTAGCCTAATCTCTTCACCCTGATAAACCATTTTATATTTAATTGGATTATCCGGCACGATCATTTTTTGATTGACCGCCAAGTCTTTTGATATACCTACTGGCGGTATGGTATTAACCAACACCCCTCTAGCTGCCGCTATATTGCCAGTATTATTTATAAACATTTCCTTTTGATTATCACTGCTAATCTTGCCAAAATAATTGTCCGACAAGCTATTAATATAAATTTGACTAGATAATAATCCTTGGTTAGAAAAATAATTATTATTTAAAACCACCAACAGCAGTAAAGAACCAACACCAGCCAAAGCCACCACCGGCCAAACAAACTTTTTTATCATAAATCGGGGCTGTTCACTTATTTTGTCCGCTAATCTACTCCTTAATTCAATAAAAAAATCAGGATTAATATCGGTTTGTGGCCTTTCTTTTAACATCAAAGCAACCACTTGCCTAATCTCGGTTGATCTATTTTTTAGCGCTGGATCAATCATGAACAATTCTTCTAGTATCTGTTCAATTTTTTCCATATATCTTTAATTTAAAATTATTAAACCAATCACCAGAGCTATAAAATCTTTTTCTGGTAGATTATTTCTTAGTGTCTTTAAAGATCTTAGGCAAGCCATCTTGACCGATGCTTCACTTTGTCCAATTAACTCACCAATTTCTTTATAACTAAGCTCATCCCATAATCTCATCATTACAATTTGCCGTTGCTTAACCGACAAACACCCCATGGCGGTCTTTATTTTTTCTAAAGCTTGACGATTGGCTATGTCAAGTAAAGGATTAACCGGTCCGGCTAAATCAAAAATTGTTTCAATATCGCTTGTTTCTTTTTTAGTTCGGTAATAATCAATAACTCGGTTGCGGGCAATGCTAAAAATCCAAGCCGCTGAAACCATTTCCTGGCCTGGCCACTTTTTTAGAGCTTTAATAAAGACTTCACTTGTTAAATCTTCAGCTATTTCTCGTGATAGAACTCGCCTAAAAATAAAACCGTAAATCTTCTTGAAATACTGATCATAATATTCCAAGAAATCAGACTGCCCTCTTTCCATAATTTTCGAAAATTATTTTTGTTTTATAGCTATCTAAATTATAACGAAAAATCACTAAAAAAGTAACACTAGCAGGCTTTTTACCAAAACTTTGCCAGCTACCTTGTATTAAAAGGTAGCTTGTGCTATACTGTTTTTGTTAACCAAAAAATTATGGAAAAAAACGATTTTCAAAAGATTCTCGACAACGCTGAAGCTCAAATGAGAAAGGGCGTTCTAGAATTTGCCATTCTTTTAGTTATCGCTCGTGGCAAAACCTACGCTAACGAAATTATTGCCAATCTGCAGAAAGCTCATTTAGCTGTTGTCGAGGGAACTATTTACCCACTGCTCTCTCGTTTAAAAAACGCTAGCTTACTTGATTACTCTTGGGAAGAATCAAAAGCTGGACCACCTAGAAAATACTACTCAATCACTGCTCAAGGTAAAAAATTTCTTAGTAGTTATGAAAAACAATGGCAAGCTCTAACTAAATCAATTGATAACCTCAAAAAATAAACCAACTAATTCAAACATATGGATAAGACAACCTCTATTAATCTCGGCGGGCTGAACTTCATTATTGAAGAATCAGCTCACGAAAAATTGATCGATTATTTAAAAACCGTTAAAAAACACCTTGGTAAAGATATCGATCCCGAAGAAGTCATGGTTGATATTGAATCAAGCATGGCGGAAAAACTAAAAAACAGCCTGACTTCATATAAAGAAGTCGTCACGGTTAAAGATATTGAGGCTTTGATTACAGTAATGGGCACAGCTGAAGATTTTAATCGCGAAGTTGGCCCAGAGGAAGAAAGTACTCAAACCAAAGAAGATAGCGAGGCCTCTGGCATCAAAAGAAAGCTTTACCGCGATACTGACAATGCCATTATTAGCGGTGTCAGTGCTGGACTAGCAGCTTATTTTGATATTGATCCAATTGTTTTCCGCTTGCTCTTTGTTGCTTTGATCTTTGCTAATGGTTTTGGCCTTTTAGCTTATTTAATCTTTTGGATAGCTATGCCTGAAGCTAAAACGGCTAGCCAAAAATTAGAAATGCATGGTCA